>WJLX01000059.1 GCA_014728225.1 Candidatus Coatesbacteria bacterium
GTCGCCGTCCACATCCGCGGCGTAAACCGAATAGGCGCCGTCGAAGCCGCCGTCAACGCTGTGCTCTATCGTCGGGTCAAGAACCGCTCTGCTTAAACCGATTTCGCCGGGAACTCCCGACCAGTTGATATCGGTAGAAGTATCGAACTGGTCGCCCCAGTCGGTTACCGGCCCGGGCACGCCGTCGCCTCCGCTCCAGTCGGTCTGGTTGGCCTCGTCGCCAAAGGCGGGGAGGAGCAGGCACAGAGTAAATAAAAGACCTACCAGCCGTTTCATCGTTCCTCCTACGGTGTGCATTCGGTAAGCTTTTGTGACGAGATAACTATAGCACCCCCCGGCGCTTCGCCGCAAGGACGCACCTCCCCCGGCGGTGTCGTCGGGTCTTGCTTTTTCACCGCTTCCCGTCGTAATCTTGCTGGTGATAAGGTCGGACGCACCCCTTTTTTTACCCCCGCGATTCCACTACGACAACCTCAAGTCAGCCACGGAGAAGCAGATGGACTATCTTTCGCACACCGACGAGGACCGCCGGTTGATGCTGGAGCGCATCGGGGCGTCCTCGACGGCGGAGTTGTTCAGGGACCTGCCGCAGAGGCTGCTGGATCCGGCGATCGAGCTACCTCCGGCGCTCAGCGAGCCGGAGCTGCTGGAGCGGGCGGCACGGATCACGGCGCCCGATTACATCAGCTTCCTCGGCGCCGGGGTCTACGACAGCTACCTCCCCAGCGTCATCGGCCGCTTGATCGGCCGACCGGAGTTCCAGACGGCCTACACCCCCTACCAGCCGGAGATCAGCCAGGGCACCCTGACCACGATCTACGAGTTCCAGACCTCGATCTGCCGTCTGACGGGCCTGGATATCGCCAACGCCAGCATCTACGACGGGGCCTCGGCGGCGGGCGAGGCGGCGGCTTTGGCGGCGCGCAACGTGCGCAAGGCCAACCGCGTCCTGGTCAGCCGGGGGTTGCATCCCCTCTACCGGCGGACCATCGCCACCTACGTCGGCGACCTGGACTGCGCCGACGGCCGCTGCACCATGCTGGAGGAAATCCCCCTGGACGGCGACGGCAAAACGGACCTCGCCGCCCTGGAGGATCTGCTGGACGGCGGGGTAGCCGCGGTTTTCCTGGCCAGCCCCAACTTCCTCGGCGTGGTCGAGGATCCGACAGCGATCTGGGAGCTGGTCCACGAAAAGAGCAAGGCGCTGGCGGTCCAGCTGGCCACACCGCTGGCCCTGGCGCTCTACAAGACCCCGGCGGCCTGCGGCGCCGACATCTGCGTCGGCGACGGTCAGCCCGTCTGCAGCACACCGGCGGGGGGCGGGCCCTTCGTCGGTTTCTTCGCCGCGACGAAGAAGCTGGCGCGCAAGATGCCGGGCCGGATCGTCGGCCGCACCGTCGACGCCGACGGCAAGACCTGCTACGCCCTGACCCTGCAGACCCGGGAGCAGCACATCCGCCGCGAGAAGGCCACCAGCAACATCTGCACCAACAACGCCCTGATGGCCCTGGCGGCCGAGATCAACCTGGCTCTGCTCGGCCCGCGGGGCATCAGCGAGCTGGCCGAGCTCAATCTGCAGAAGGCCCACTACGCCGCCGACAAGCTGACGGAGCTGCCCGGCGTCGAGCTGCGCTTCCCCGCCTCGCCCTTCTTCAACGAGTTCGCCCTGCGCCTGCCCGCAGGCGGGGCCGCCGCGGCCTGGGAGAAACTGCCCGCCGTCGGCTTCATCCCCGGCCTGCCCCTGGCCCGCTTCTACGACGATTACGCCGACTGCCTCCTCGTCGCCGTTACCGATAGGCGCTCGCGGGAGCAGATCGACCACCTGGCCGCCGCCCTCGAGGAGGTGCTCTGATGGCCGACAAGCGCCCGCAACAGCCGATCGAGCCCGCGATCTACGCCCACTCGACCCCCGGTCGTCGCGGCTATCGACCCCCCGCGGTCGACGTGCCCGCCAAACCAATCGACGAACTGATCCCCGCCGGCCTGCGGCGGAACAAGCCCCCGGCGCTGCCCGAGGTCGACGAGCCGACCCTGGTCCGGCACTACGTCAAGCTGTCCCAGCTCAACCATAACGTCGACGTCGGCTTCTACCCCCTGGGGTCCTGTACGATGAAGTACAATCCCAAGATCGCCGACGCCGTGGCCGAGCTGCCCGGACCCAACGCCCTGCACCCCCTGTTGCCCGAAGCGCTCTGGCAACCGGCCCTGGAGATCCTGGCCGAGCTGGAGCGGATGCTGAGCGCGGTCACGGGGATGGACCGCTACACCCTGCAGCCCGCCGCCGGCGCCCAGGGCGAGTTCACCGCCATCAAGATGATCCGGGCCTACCATACCGCCCAGGGCGACCCGCGCAAGGTGCTGCTGGTGGCCGATTCGGCCCACGGTACCAACCCGGCCTCGGGGACGATGTGCTCCTACGACGTCGTCGAGGTGGCCTCCGACGAGCGCGGCAACGTCGACCCGGCGGCGCTGAAGGAACTGCTCTGCGAGGACGTGGCCGCCCTGATGCTGACCAATCCCAGCACACTGGGCCTGTTCGAGGAGCACATCCTCGAGGTGGCCGAGCTGGTGCATTCCGTCGGCGGCCAGTTGTACTACGACGGCGCCAACCTCAACGCCCTGATGGGCCGTATCCGTCCGGGCGACATGGGCTTCGACGCCGTGCACCTCAACCTGCACAAGACCTTCGGCACGCCCCACGGCGGCGGCGGCCCGGGCTCCGGACCCGTGGGGGTCAAGGAGCACCTGGCGCCCTACCTGCCCGTGCCGACTATCGAGCGGCACGGCGAGGGCTGGACCCTGGACTGGGACCGTCCCGACTCCATCGGCAAGCTCAACGCCTTCTACGGCCACTTCCTGGTCAACCTGCGCGCCTGGGCCTATCTACGTTTCCACGGTCTGGAGGGCCTCAGGAACGTCAGCGCCCACGCCGTCCTCAACGCCAACTACCTGCTGGCCCTGATCAAGGACCTGCTGCCGCCGGCCCATGACCGGACCTGCATGCACGAGTTCGTCGTCAGCGCCAGGGAGCTCAAGGAGCAGACCGGGCTCAGCGCCCTCGACCTCTCCAAGCGGATCATCGACTACGGCTTCCATCCGCCGACGAACTATTTCCCCCTGATCGTGCCCGAGGCCTGGATGATCGAGCCGACGGAGACGGAGACCCGGGAGACCCTCGAGGCCTTCGCCGCCGCGCTGCGCCAGATCATCGAGGAGGAGGCGCCCGCTGATCCGGAGCTGCTCCACGGGGCGCCCTGGACGGCGCCGGTGCGCCGCGTCGACGAGGTTCAGGCCGTTCGCGAGCTGGATGTCTGCTGGCCCGAGGAGAGTGACTGAGCGAAGGTGGCGTATACATACCGCGGCCCCGGGGGAGGCCTCCCCGGGGCCGTCGCGGCAAGGTCGTATCCCCCCTGTCGGAACGGGATGATAAGCTCGTCCGCGTTTGCTGAAGGGGTCGCGATTCGGATAAGCATCCAAGGCGGGGGCGTGAGTGGAAGCTCCCGCCCTCGCCACGATCAGCCGTTCCCCCCTCACCCCGGCCCCGTCTCCAGCAGGGAGCGGGAAGCTGACCCAGCCGTTGTAGAGATCAACCACGCCGGGCGGTCCGCGGGGCTTGATCCCCGGGTCCGCCCTGCCTGAACCGGCGTTATCCGGATCAACGGACGAGCCGTCGCTACATCAGACTCACCGGATCGACATCCACGGCCAGGTGCGGCTTGGACCAACCCCGGGCGCTGTCCCGGGCCGTCTTCAAGACCCGCTTGAGGATCTCCCCGCTGGAAGCCTTGAGCAGCAACTGGAAGCGCCAGCGGCCGCGCACTCGTTCCAACGGCGCCGGAGCCGGGCCGAGGAGCCGATAGCGCCGCCGATCATAGTGCTCGGCCAGCAGGCCGCCCAGCTCGTCGGCCAGATCGACGGCGGCGCCGTGAGCCTGCGGCGCCGCCTCGGCGCTGACCACTAGGGAGGCCAGCCGGACGTAGGGCGGCAGCAGGGCCCGGCGCCGGAAATCCAGCTCGGCCTCCAGGTACTCGGCGTAACGCCCCCGGGCGGCGCAGTCGACGGCGTAGTGCTCGGCCTGATGGGCGGCGATGATCGCCCGACCCGGCCACAAGCCCCGTCCGGCCCGGCCGATGACCTGGGTCAGCAGGTTGAAGGTCCGCTCGGCGGCGCGGTAATCGGGCAGGGCCAGACCGGCGTCGGCGCGCAACACCCCGACGACGGTGACCCGGGGAAAGTGGAAGCCCTTGGCGACCATCTGGGTGCCCAGCAGAACGTCGGCCTGCCCGGCGGCGAAGCGGGCCAGCACGCCCTCGTGTCCCCCGGAGCCCCGGGCGGTGTCCGAATCCAGGCGTACCACCCGCACCAGGGGCAGCAGGCGGTTGAGCTCCTGCTCGATGCGCTCGGTGCCGACGCCGAGGGGCGCCAGGGTTCCAGTGCCGCCGCAGCTCGGACAGCGGGGCGGGAGCGGCTCGACGGCGTCGCAGTGGTGGCAGCGCAGCTCGTTGCCGGTGCGATGCAGTACCAGGGGCACGTTGCACTGGCCGCAGACGGGGATGAAGCCGCAGCGTTCGCACTGCAACCCGGCGGCGTAACCCCGGCGGTTCAGCAGCACGATCCCCTGGCGACCCCGCTTGACGGCCTCGCCGAGGGCTGTGGAGAGCTCGGGCGGGACGAGGGTTTCGGCCTCGCGACCGCGCAGATCGACGAGCTGGACGGCGGGGGGGGCGGCGCCGTCGACGCGCTCGGTCAGCTCCAGGGTCTCCAACCGACCCTCCCGGGCCAGGTGGGCGCTCCAGATACTGGGCGTGGCCGACCCCAACAGCAGGGGGCAATCGTTGAGGCGGCAGCGCCGGGCGGCGACCTCGCGGGCGTGGTAGCGGGGGACCTCGGCCTGCTTGTAGGCGTCCTCGTGCTCCTCGTCGATGACGACGAGGCCCAGGTCTTTGATTGGCGCGAAAACGGCTGAGCGCGGCCCCAGGGCCACCCGGGCCCGGCCCTCGTAGAGCCGCAACCACTCGCCCCGGCGCCGCGCCGGACCCTGGCGGGAGTGCAGCAGGGCCACGGCGTCGCCGAAACGGGCGCCGAACTGCCGGGCCAACTGGGCGGTCAGGGCGATCTCGGGCACCAGGACGATGGCGCCCCGTCCGCGCTCCAGGGCCGCGGCGACACACCGCAGGTAGACCTCGGTCTTGCCCGACCCGGTGACTCCGCGCAGCAGGAAGGCCGACCAGGAACCCAGCGCGGAGCAGACCCGCCCCACGGCGCGGGCCTGCTCGTTATTCAAATCGTGGCCGGCGTCGTCGCCCTCGTCGACGCCCAGGCGCTCCAACCGGGCCGACTCGACCCAGCCCCGGCGCTCCAGGGCGTGGAGGGTCGAATGGCCGGTGTCGGCCCAGCGGCAGGCGTCGGCGGCCCAAACGTATTCCCCCGGCGCCCCGTGGGCCTCGAGGGCCGCCAGCAGCCGGGCCTGGGCCGGGGCCTTGTCCGCCAGCTCATCGAGGTCGGGCAGCCCGTCGGTCAGGCGCACCGCCAGGCGCTCTCTGGTCTTGAGTTTCGGCGCCAGCGGTTCGTCCCAGCTCCGCAGGTGCCCCGTCTCGACGAGACGGTTCAGCTCGGCGGCGGCCTCCTTGGGCAGTCCATCGAGCAGGGCCCGCCGGTTGAGCGGGCCGTCGCCGAGGCGATCCCACAGCTCCAGGGCCGGCCCGACGAGCTCCAGCGGCCGACCCGCCGGACCCCAGCCGTACATCCGCCGGGTGCGCGAGGAAACGGGCAGCATGGCGTCCAGGGCCGCCCCGAGGGGCGCCTGATAGTACTCGGCCAGCCAGCGGCCCAGCTCCAGCCGCTCGGCGTCGATCAACGGCCGGCGGTCGATCACCCCGCGGACGGCCTTGACCTTGGCCGGCTCGAGACCCGGCGGCGGCTCCGCGGTCACGCCGACGACGAAGCCCACCTCCCCCCGACCGCCCAGGGGCACGTGAACCCGGGCCCCGAGCCGGGCGTCCATCCCCCGGGGCAGGCGGTAGGTCAACGGATCGCCCAGATCCAGGGGCAGGGCCACCTCGAGGTAGGGCGGACGCTCCGGCAACACTGGCACCTCGTCGCTCATGGGTTGCATTCTAGCACGAAGGACGGCCCGCGCGCTTGCTAGGGAACCCGCGTCTCCTGTATGATAGTTACTCTCGCAACCGACATCACCCGCCCGGAGGTCAGCCGTGGAGTCGCGCAAGACCTGGAAGATCGTCATCATCGTCGCCGCCGCCCTGGCCGCCGGCACCCTGGCCGTACTGCTCAACATCCGCACCGAGGAGGTCGTCGAGGGCGTCGAGGCCCGCCTGTTCTTCGGCTCCCTCTCCAGCGACGAGGCCGCCCGCCTCCTCGGACTGGCCGAGGAGGCCCGCACCGCCGGCGATCTCGAGCGGGCCCTCGGCCTGGTGACCTACGCCTACACCCGCCACGACGAGGAGCTGGTCGACGACCTGATGCTGCTCTGGGGACGCATCCTCCTAGAACAGGACAAGGCCGACGAGGCCGTCGAGGTCCTGCGACGCCTGATCGACGATCACCCCGAGGGCGACGTCATCGTCGACGACCTCCTCGGCCCCCAACTCTACGCCGTGGCCGAGGCCTCCTCCAGCAGCGACAGCATCGACTACGCCCTGACGGTCAAGCTGGCCGGGCTGGCCCGCCGGGCCGATTCCGCCGCCCTCGAGCGCTTCCAAACCCTGATGGACGGCTGGCTGGCCCGGGACTTCGACCTGGATTGGACCTACGAGCATCAGGGCGAGATGGAGTACCACAGCCGCTCCACGGCGCGCTCCGATGTCGGCGCCGCCGAACACGAAGCCGAACTGCGCGCCCCCGGGCGCTTCGCCGCCGAGCTGAGCACCGTCCTCAACCTGGGACCGCCTCCCGGCGAAGAGGAGCCCCTCGTCTCCGAACCCAAGCTGGCCGAGTATCTGACCCTGACCGAGCGTATCACCGTCGAGGTGCGCGGGACCGCGGTCGAGGAAATCGAACCCGAGGAGGACGCAGAAGACGCCGAGGACGCCGAACCCGCCGCAGGCGACGAGGACGAAGAGGAAGACGACTGGCTGACCGAACACCTCGCCGAGGGCATGACCGAAGAGGAGGCCGCCCTGCTGCGCGAAGTCCTCAGCGCCACCCCCACCCCGGAGGACCGCGCCAGCTACCGCGCCGTGACCCGGGTGGACTGCCGCCTCGAGGGCTTCTCCCTGGGCGAACTGTTCGACCACCTCGGCCTGGAACCCTACACCGGACGGCCCGCCCTGCCGGGAAGCCAGCTTTCGCCGGAGGAGGATGGGGAATGAACTGTCGGGGCTGTTCGCCTAACCGCCGTTCAGCCGCGAATAAGCCCGAGACGTTCCTTCAACGAGTATTTACACCTGTCCGGGCCATTTTCACTGCTGAAAGATGAACTCGGTGGTGAACGGGGTGAGTTCAATCCAGCCGTCGGCCGGGCTTCCCGGGCTGAACAGCGCTTCCGCCGGTGAACTAAGGCCGCAGGCCACTGTTCAACCGTCGGCGACCCGCGGATGGAAGCGGCGGATTACTACCGGATTAGCTCCGTCGGGAGCCATCGAGCAGGCGCAATGCTTCGACCGACGAGCCGTCCTTCACCGGTCTGCCGCCGCAGTTGGAGACCTATCCCCCGCGCGGCCGACGGCGTCCGGCCGGCGACGCCCACCGCTCCCACTGCGAGCACTGGTTATTGGCCCGCCGGAGGCCTACAGCGCCGATCATCGATCATTGGAGACCCCGACGGCGAGTATCAGTATCGCTTCGAAAACCTTCAGCTACGAATCCACCTCTTTCCCGCGCTACCCGACTGGTTCGCAACGCAATGCCCGTGGCCGAACGGGGATGAGCTACATCGAAGAGGACCGGGTCGAGGAGCCGAACACCGAGCACCGCGTTCCAGCCGCAGGACCGCCCCGGAAAACCGCTCCAGCGAAACCGTCACCAAGCCGCCCGCCCCGGAACCGGCACGGTTTTTGCATCTCGGCGACCGTTGGAGCGACGATAGCGGTCCGCCTCCGCAAAAACCGTGCCGGTTCCGGGGCGGGGAGGGTGTGATCAGCGGTAAACAAGCTCAGGAGCGGTTTTCCGGGGCGGCTCCAATCGTAAGACAACACGAGTGAGGTACGGATTGCGCGAGTCGACAACAGCGGCGGTCGAGGTCGCGGGCCTGAGCAAGAGCTTCGGCGCGGTCGTCGCCGTGGCGGGGGTGGATTTCGCCGTTCGCCCCGGCGAGGTGTTCGGCCTCCTCGGTCCCAACGGCGCCGGCAAGACGACGACGATCAAGCTGTTGACGGGCCTGGCGCGGCCCGACGGGGGCCGGATCCGTTACTACGGCGAGGATTACACCGCCCGGCTCAAGGCGGCCCAGCATCTTTTCGGCGTCGTCGCCGACGGCAACAACTTCTACAACGAACTCAGCGGGCGGGAGAATCTGGAGTTCTGCGCCGCGCTCTACGGCGTGGAGCGCGGGGAGGCCCGGCGGCGGGCCACGGAGTTGCTGGAGCGATTCGGTCTGGAGGGGGCCGCCGAGCGGCCCTTCGGCGGCTACTCTCGGGGGATGGGACGCCGGTTGTGCATCGCCGCGGCCCTGATCCACCGGCCGCGGCTGTTGTTTCTGGACGAGCCGACCACGGGGATCGACGTGCCCAACGCCCGGGACATCCGCCGGTTGTTGGCCGGCCTGGGCGAGGAGGGCACGACGATCTTCCTGACGACCCATTACCTCGAGGAGGCCGAGCGGCTCTGCGACCGGGCGGCTTTCATCGACCGCGGTCGGATCGTCCGGCTGGCTTCGGTGGCCGAGCTGCTGACCGACGCCGAGGGGCGTCAGAGCCTGGAGTTGGAGCTGGACACCGAGCCGGCGGCGCTGTTGCCGATCCTGCGCCACGCCTTCCCCCTGCTGGAGTGGCGGATCCTGCCGGGGCGACGGCTGCGGGTCAGCAGCCTCGACGGGATCGAGCTGGCGCCGTTGACCGCCCTGCTGACGACCCACGGTGTGCGGGTCTTCGAGGCCCGGCGGCTGCGCCCCAGCCTGGAGGAGGTCTTCATCGCCGTCACCGGGAATAAAGGCGGGGAGGCGGTCCGCGAGAAGGGGGGCGGTCGTGGGTAAACGCAGCGCCTTTTGGGCCATCCTGCGCAAGGACCTGCGGGCCTACTACTTCAAGCCACCCAACATCAGTTGGGGCCTGGTCTTTCCCCTGGCCTGGACGCTGATGTTCTTTCTGCGCTCCGGCGGCGAACTGGACATCGTCCGACTGCTGCCCGGGGTGACGGCGATGAGCATTCTCTTCGGCACCACCTCGATGCTGGCGGTGACGATCACCTTCGAGCGACGGGTGGCGGCCTTCGACCGTCTGCTGCTGGCCCCGCTGCCCCTGGAGGGGTTGATGCTGGCCAAGCTGGGCGGCGCGGTGCTGTTCGGCGTGCTCAACTCCGCCGTCCCGCTGGGCCTGGGCTTCATCCTGACCGACGTCGGCCCGGTCCAGTGGCTGGTCGTCGGGCCGGCGATCCTGCTGATCGCCTTTTCGGCGGCCCTCGTCGGGCTGTTCGTCGCCGTCAGCGTCAGCGAGGTTTTCGAGGCCCAGACCTTCTCCAACTTCCTGCGCTTCCCGATGCTCTTCCTCTGCGGGCTGTTTTTGCCCCTGGCCCAGCTTCCGGTCTGGCTGCGGCCGCTGTCCTACGCCCTGCCGCTGACCTACGGCGTCGACGCCCTGCGCGGCGGCCTCGGTGGCGGGCTGTATCTGCCGCTGTGGCTGGACTTCACCGCGCTGTCCGGTTTCTGCGTTCTGCTGTTCCTGCTCAGCCTGCGCAACATCAAGCGCCACTGGATCCTCTGAGGTCAGTTCGGGAAGATGCTCAGGGCCAGCGGTGACGGGGGGTTTGCTCAAGCAGCCGCGAACCCCCTGACCCGGCAGCCTGAGCAGCTGATAATCATAGGTGAACCGCCACAACCAGCTCGTTCGATCAGCAGACCAATTTGCTGCCTAACCGCCTTGAGCGAAATAACTTGCCGGTAGCCTTAGGTCAATCGCAACGAGGTGCTCCCGGGCATAGTTATTCTTAACCGTTCCGGGCCCCGCCCGGCGCCAAACCGCCATCTACGGGCTGTGAAAACCACCCGTCGGACCCCTGGCTTGGTGCGTGGGGCGAGCCCCGCCGCGGCAGCGGGGTCTGAGCCGGCCTTGGTCATGGAGCGGGGCGGCCGGTTCACGGTTTTGTCTCCAGGCGGGCAGCCTGTCAAATCCCCAAATCCGTCGAGGTCCCCGATGAACGAGACACGGTTGAACCAAGCCCGGCACCTGTTGCTGACCGACATCGGCAGCACGACGACCAAGGCCCTGCTGCTGGAGCGTCGGCCGGGCGGCTACCGCTTCGCCGCCCAGGCCGAGGTGCCGACGACGGTGGAGAAGCCGGTCGAGGATGTGCGGGTCGGCGTGCGCCGGGCGATTGCCGCCTTGCAGGCAAGCTCCGCCGTCGCGCTCCTCGACGACGACGGTCCGCGGGTGCCCTACCTGACGACGAGTTCGGCGGGCGGCGGCCTGCAGATGCTGGTCTTCGGCAACAGCGCCGTGGAGACGGGGCGCATCGGCCGGCTGGCGGCCTACGGCGCCGGCGGGGTGATCCTGCGGACACTGACCATCGACGACGAGCTGTCGGCGGCCGACAAGGTCCGGCTGATTCGGGAGCTGCGCCCGGACATGGTGCTGATGGCCGGGGGGCTGGACGGCGGGGCCATCACCAGCGTGGTGCGGCTGGCCGAGCTGCTCAAGGTGGCCGATCCGCAGCCCAAGTTCGGCGGCGGCCGTCCGCCCCTGGTCTTCTGCGGCAACCGCGACGCCCGGCGCTTCATCGCCGAGGTCTTGGGCGACGGCTTCGAGTTGCACATGGTGGACAACGTGCGCCCGGACTTCCAAACCCTCAACCTGGAACCGGCCAAGCGCAAGGTGCGCGAGCTGTTCATGGAGAACGTGATGGAGCGCGCGCCGGGCTACGAGGCTCTCAAGGACTGGACGGCGGCCGACATCCTGCCGACGCCCGCCGGCGTCGAGCGCATCCTGCGCCTGCACACCGCCGACAGCGAGGAGAATGTGCTCCTCGTCGACATGGGCGGAGCCACCACGGACATCTTCACCCTGCTGGGCGGCGACTTCCAGCGCACCGTGGCGGCCAACATCGGGTTGAGCTACTCCCTGGCCAACATCCTCAAGGAGGCCGGGCTGGAGAGCATCCTGCGCCACCTGCCCGACTACTTCCCCGCCGAGCCGACCCGCGACTACCTGGTCAACAAGACGCTCAACCCGACCTACGTGCCGCAAAAAGACGCCGAGGCGCTGATCGAGCGGGCGGCGGCCGTCGAAGGCCTGCGGATCGCCTGGCTGCAGCACCGGCAGACGGGCTTCGAGCTGGCCGAGGACGGCGGTGGGCGGCGCTGGCGGCGCGACGCGGCCTGCAACCGCTGCGAGGACGTCTACCTCGACCCGCAGGGCCGACCGCTGCAGCTCTCGCAGTTGGACCTGCTGATAGGCGCCGGCGGGATCTTCGCCCACGTCGACACCCCGGTCCAGGCCTTCTGGATGCTCGTCGAGGGCTTCCAGCCCCGGGGGATCGTCAAACTGGCCCTGGACCGGGCCTTCAAGAGCCCCCACCTGGGCGTGCTGTCGACGCTGCTGCCCGAGGCCGCTCTGGGGCTCTTCCGCCGCGAATGCCTGCGCGAGCTGGGCTACGTCGTGGCACCGACGGGGCGTCTGGAACCCGACAAGACCGCCCTGAGCGTCGAGGACGTCCGCGGCGGCGAGGTCCAGCGGCTGGCCGGCGGCGAGCTGCTCTATCTGGCCCGCGGCGGCGAGCTGGAGATCACCACCCACCGCGGCGTGGGCCTGCGCGGCGCGCAGCGGCGGTTCCAGCTCGCCACGGACCTGCCCGTACTGCTCGACTGCCGGGGGCGCGACGAGCTGACCGACGAGGCGGCGAGACAGCTCGGCGATCCGCTGAACCGCTCGGGGGTCTCGGCCTTCAGCTTCCGGCCCTGGCCCGTGGAGACGGCCATCGAGCCCGGCGAGCGCGAAGAACCCCGTCGCGGGGAGTTCGAGGTCCAGCGCCGCCTGCCCTATCCCGGTCGGATCCTGGTCCGCCCCGCAGACACCGTCCAGCCGGGCGACGAGGTCGCCGTCAACAACTACGAGCCGCCCCGGCTGTTCGTCCTCGACCTCAACCACATCACCGGCCGCCACGAACCCTTCAGCGAGGAGGAGGTTCGGCGCTGCCTGCTGGTCGGGGAGGGCGACGTCATCGAGCCCGGACAACGCGTCTTCGACTTCCGCAGCCTGACGGGTGTCGCCCAGGCCCAGGACTACTCGGCCACAATCCGCGGCCGGGTCTTCCGCATCGAGCCCCGCGGCGTCGTCCTGGTGCGCGAGCTGCAGGACTACGACGGCGAGCCCCACGTCATCAACGTCGCCGAGCGGCTGGGCATCGAACCGGCCAAAATCAAGCGGCACCTGCGACTCAACGTCGGCGATTTCATCTCCCACGGCCAGATCATCGCCCCCCAGATCCTCTTTCAGACCCGCACCCTGGTCGCCGACAAGGAGATGACCGGCACCCTCAAGGACATCGATACCGAACAGGGCACCATCACCGTGCAGTACGAACTCAACCCGGTCAGCCTGTGCGCCGCGGTTCAGGGGACGGTCGGCGGGATCGAGGAGGGCCGCGCCGTGACCCTCCAAGGGCGCGGCACCATCCTGCACGGCGCCGTCGGCTTCGGCGCCGAGGCCTGGGGATGCCTGAGTGTCCTCGACCCCGGCGCCACCCCGACGGTCAAACACGCCGCCGGGATCGTCGTCAGTCCCGCACCTCTCGACGGGGACTTCCTGCGGGCCGCCGCGGCGGCGGACGTCGCCGGCGTCGTGGCTCCCGCCCTCCCCAACGCCGACTGGATCGACTTCTCCGGCCTCGAGCTCGGCGTGGCCCTCACCGGCGACGAGGAACCGCCCTTCAGCCTGCTGCTGACCGAGGGCTTCGGCGAGTACCCCATGCGCGAGGACTACCGCGAGCTGCTGGCCGCCGCCGCCGGCCGGACCGCCTCCCTGGCCCCGCGGACCCAGATCCGCGCCGGGGTCATCCGCCCCCGGATCATCATCGGCGAATGAATGGCGCAAGACCGCCATGGGCCCGGCGCGCGTTCTTGCCCGAACCCTCCCGGCGACGGGAGGGTTCGGCATGCAAGAACCGTGACGGGCCCGGTGCGCAGAGCGCGGGGTCGATGAAAAGAGACCCCGCGGGGCCTCTGGTTGATTGCGCTGGAAAGCGTCGGTAGCGGCGCGGTCTACGTCCCGGGCAGCTTCTCGAACTCCTCGCGCAGGTACTGCAGGTCGTAGTAGCGATCGGCGGCGTTGATCAGCTCGATGGCCACCATCCCCCGGGTCGAGACGACGATGACCTCCTTGCCCTTGGTGCGCAGCAGCTCCAGGGCGCGCTCGAAGTCGGAGTCGCCGGAGAAGACGATCGCCCGGTCGTAGTTGTCGACGGTGTTGAACATGTCGACGACCATCTCGGTGTCGAGATTGGCCTTGCGAACCTCCTCGCCGGTGTCGAGGTCGAAGATGACCTTGACCTTCTTGCGCCGCACCGTATAGCCCATCATCGTCAGGGCATTGAGGAAGTTCTCCTCCTTGGACTCGGTGGGCTGCTGGACGCCGGTGTAGTAGAAGGCGTTGTAGAGGTTCTCCGGATTGGGGACGAAGTAATGCAGGATACGCTTGTAGTCGAGGTGCCAGCCCAGCTTCTTCTGAGCGTAGAACATGTTGACGCCGTCGACGAACAGAGCGGTTTTATTGTCCTGGGATTTGACCATCGTAATCCTCTCTCGTTGGCTGGAGAAGCCCTACGGTGGAGCCGTTGCGGGATGCCGGTAACTCCGGGGCGGTTGGTGGTTTGCGAAGATAGGGAGGTAGCTGCAGGCTATGGGGTCCGATACTGAAGGCAGAGTTTAGCAATGGATGTGACGGCTGTCAAGACGGGGGACGAGCGCTCCCGCTCGACGACGGCAGCTCCCCGCGCTCCCGACCCCGGCTTCCGGCAGACGAGACGAACGCTTTAGACCGACGAGGGAGCCGAAGCTCCCCCGTCGCTGCCTGACTGCTCTTGATACGGGATTAGCGGGTGACGGCCAGTCGACGGGTCGCCGTGTCACCGGCGGCCTCGAGGCGGATCAGGTAGATGCCGGAGCTGTGGCTCGCGGTGTTCCAGGTGACCTCGTGGCGACCGGCGGCCAGCTCCTCGTCGACGAGGGTGGTGACCAGGCGGCCGGCGAGATCGTAGATCCGCACTGTGACAACGCCGCTCTCGGCCAGCTCGAAGGGGATGGTGGTGGCGCCGGCGGTCGGGTTGGGGTAGTTCTGTCCCAGGCTGGTGACGCGGTCGGCGGCGCAGAAGCTGACGCTGATCGGACCGTGAAGCTCGCTGCGCCCGGCGGTGTCGATCAACTCCAGCTTGTAGGAATAGCTGGCGTCGGTCTCGACACCCCGGTCGAGGAAGCGGCGGTCGCCGATGGCGTTATCGTTGAGGCGGAGGTAGTCGCCGCCGTCGCTGCGCAGGATGTTGACGCCGCTGAGTTCGGCGGGGTCGCCCACGCTCCAGCTCAACAGGACGCCCTCATCTTCGGCGTCGGCCCGGAAGACGACGTCGTCGAAGCCCTGCTGGACCGCATCGATGAAGAAGTCGTCGAAGTAGAAACCCTCGTAGTTGACGTTGTAATCGCTGTAGAAGCGGAAGCGCAGCTTGACGACGGAACCCTCGTAATCGGAGAGGTTGTATTCGAGCTCCTGCCAGCTCAGCTCGTTGCCGTTGTAGGTATCGAGGGTCTCCCAGCCGCCGCCGTCGTCGATCTCGAGGTAGACGTAATCATAGCCGGACTCGACGTAGTACCTGGTCTGGAAGGTCAGCTCGTAGTGGTCGGCGTCGATGAAGATCGGCACCGTGGTCAGGGTCGATTCCTGATCGTCGGCGTAATCACCGGAGCCGGTGTCGCCGCATTTCCAGGAATAAGTGCCCGAGACGGCGTCCTCGTCGGAGAGATGCCACTCGTCATTGGCGCCCTGATGGGTCCACAGACCGTCGCCGGACTCCATGTCGTCGACGAAGCCGGCGCCGACGACGATACCGAAGGTCAAGTCGTTGCTGTAGCCGCCGTCGGCGCTGGCGGTCAGGTCGGCGGAGGTGTTGTAGGGCGGCGGGCATTCCTCGGCGACCTCGAAGGTGTAATCCTCGGCGGCGGTGCCGCCCGAGGCGATGGTGCCGAAATCCGCCGAACCGTCGGTGACGGTGAAGTAGGTGTCATCGATGGCCAGCTCGGCGCTGACACCGGTGGCCGTGTCGGTGCCGTTGTTGATCAGGGTCACCGTGGCGACGATGGTTTCCCCGGGATCGATCTTGCCGTCGCCGTTGCCGGCGGAATCATCGAAGCTGACGCCGTCGACGGCCAGCATGACGGGTTCGACGGGGAAGGGATCGGCGTACATCTCGAGGAATTCGTCCCAGAGGGTCTCCGAGAAGTCGATGTTGTTCTGGTAACTGGTCCAGCTCGAATCGCCGGAGCCGTTGGTGGGGAACCAGATGGTCAGCCCGCCGGAGCCGTCGATGGGGTTGTGCATCCCGCCGGCCAGCACGTAGCTCTCCAGGTTGCTCTCCACGGCGGCGGCCGCGTCGCGCAGCTCAGCCGGCAGGTCGCCGTCGGCGGCCAGGACGCTAATGAAGTCGTAGAGATCGCGGTCCTCCGAGGTGTTCCAGTAGCTGGCCGAGTTGCGCGCCGCGGTGATGTCGGACTCGTATTCGTAGCAGTAGTCGTACAGCAACTGGCAGAGGTTGTCCCAGTCGGCTGACATCACACTGTCCCAGTTCTTGACATCAGCGGCGCCCTGGGTTACCCCGCTGCCGTAGAAGTCCAGGTAGTCGTCGACGATCCGGGCGGCCAGTTCCTCCGGGGTGACGTCGCTGTCCTCCTGGAAGATCTCGAAGGCCTGGTAGTCCCAGCCCTCGCCGGGCTCCGAGTCCGGGCTGGCGATCTGGATGCCGACGACGTCGTCTTCCATCTGGTAGCCGGTCTCGATCTGACCCAGCAGGCAGACGTCGTAGCCCAGGATGTCGATATAGGTGCCGACGTTCTTCAGCGCGCTCTCGAACTCCCAGATCTTCAGATCGCCGCAGGCGCCGCGATCGATCCAGTCCAGGGTGTCGTCGCGCCAGATGCCCGAGCCGTGGTCCCAGGCCGAGATGGCGTAGTGATCGGCCGGGTAGTTGTCGACGCACCACTGGACGAGGTTCTCGAAGGCGTCGATGTCGGTGTCCATGTCCAGGGTGTCGTCCCAGATGCCGTGACCGTCGATCTCCGTGGAGACGACATGGCTCATCCCCTCGTCACCGTCGTAGTACTGGGGATCGTAGTCGACATGGTAGAGCTGCGCTTCGTGGCTGCCGTAGCCCCCGGTGGTGCCCAACAACCAGATGACGTCGACTCCGTCGGCGTACTGGCTGTAGTCGCAGGTCTCCATCTCGTTGAGGTCGTCATGGCCGTAGGAATAGAGGTTGTTCTGGTTGTTGCACCAGACGATCACCGTCCACGAATCGGCGACCACGGCCGTCGGCAGGACGATGAGCAGCAGGACGAGCAGCAGGCGTTTCATTCAGATCTCCTTGTTGCCGGGTGGGGTCCGGTAAACACAGCCGCCGGGAGCAGTGGGCGGCGGCCCGCCGTGCGCCCCGGGCGTCGAGGACACTTGCGTCGTTGTGAATACAAAGGATAAGCTAACCGAAAAGATGGCCGCTGTCAACCTGTGAGCGCAGCAATCGCTGCCGGGTGCGGTTGCCCCGGCCGTCGAGGCATAGTAAACTCGGCGGCGCCCCCGTGAGACTGGAGTCCCTGTGCTGATCATCAAGCCCGCCGAGCGTCCCCTAAAAGACAACCCCCACGGTGTCGACGTCCGCGGCCTCTTTCGCGGCGAGCGCGCCCAGGTCTCCCTGGTCAGCCTGCAACCCGGGGAGCGGCTGCGCCTGCACCGCACCCCCGTCGACGCCCTGTTCTACCTGCTGGAGGGACGCGGCGTCGTCACCGTCGGCGTCGAGGAGGCCGAGGTCGACGCCGAGGCCCTCGTCGACAGCCCGGCCGGACTGCCCCACACCTGGCGCAACACCGGCGACGGCCCGCTGCGGATCCTGGTCCTCAAGACGCCGCCCCAGAGTGAGCCGACCGAACTGCTGGAATGAACGAGGCCCTCGCCAGAGCGGCAGCCAAGCTCGCCGGCCCCCTGAGGGCGCTGCGACGCAGCGATTTCGCCCTGGCGGCGCGCATGCCGACGCTGGGGGCCACGATCAGCGGCTGGCTGGACGAGCTCGAGGGGGTCCTCGCCGAAGGCCGGCTGGCCGCATTGCGCGAACCCCTGGCCAGTCTCGACGACCGGGCGCCGCGGGAGAGGAGCGCCCGCCTGCGGGAGTTCGCCCGGCGCTGGGCCGCCGTCGTCGACGTCGGAACGGCCGGGAAGGACCCGGCTCCCGCTCCCCAACCCGTCAACAGCGCCCCGCCGACCGGTCCGTCCACCCTGGCCCGGCTGGCCGCCGTGCCCCTGCGCGGACGCCGGGGCGTCGGGCCTACCCGGGCCGAACGCCTGCGACGCCTGGGTCTGGAGAGTGTGGCCGATCTGCTGACCTACCGGCCCCGGGACTACCAGGACCGCCGCCGCCTCGTCCCGCTGAACAAGGCCCGGGTCGGCGACGAGATCGCCGTCATCGGCCGCCTGCGCAGCGTCGAATACAAACGCAGCCGCCGGCGGGGCGGCCGGGGCAGGTTGGTGGCCCTGCTGGCCGACGACTCCAGCACCCTGCTGCTGACCTGGTTCAACGCCCCCTACCTCAAGCGCCTCCTGCGCGCCGGACAGCGACTGGTGGCCTTCGGCCGCGTCGACGCCTACGGCGGCGGCCAACTGATCAACCCGGACTTCGAGCTCCTGGGCGATGACGCCGACAGCGACCCCCTGGCCGCCGGACGGATCGTGCCGATCTACGGCCTGACCGAAGGGCTGGGGCAGGGCTTCCTGCGCCACCTGGCCCGCCGCCTGCTCGACCGCTGCCTGCCCGACCTCGTCGACCACCTGCCCGAAGCCGAGCGCACGGTCCTCGGTCTGCCCCCCCTGGCCGAGGCCCTGGAGGGGCTGCACTTCCCCGCCGACCCCGACGGACCCCGCCGGGCTCGGCGGCGCCTGGCCTTCGACGAGCTGCTGTTGCTCCAACTGGCCGTTCTGCGGCGGCGGCGCCGCCTGGGCGAACTCGCCGGGGCGGTCATCGAGCCCGCGGGTGAGCTGGCCCGGCGCCTGACCGCGGGCCTGGACTTCGAGCTGACCGGCGCCCAGCGGCGCGTCCTCGAGCAGATCCGCGCCGACCTGGGCCGCCCCCGGCCGATGAACCGCCTGCTCCAGGGCGACGTCGGCTCCGGCAAGACCCTCGTCGCCGTGCTGGCCATGCTGCTGGTGATCGAGGCCGGCTACCAGGCCGCCCTGATGGCCCCCACCGAGGTGCTGGCCCGGCAGCACCAGCGCAAGCTGCGCCGCCTGCTCGAGCCGCTGGAGGTGCCTTGCCGCCTGGTGACCGGCTCGGTCAAGGCCCGCACCCGCCGCCTCAACGCCGAGGCCGCCGCCGCCGGGGAACCCGGCGTCTGGATCGGCACCACCGCCCTGCTCTCCCGGGACTTCAACCTCCAGCGGCCCGGCCTGGTGGTCGTCGATGAACAGCACCGCTTCGGCGTCGCCCAGCGCGCCGGGCTCTACGACGAGCGGGCCAACCTGTTGGTGATGACCGCCACGCCGATCCCCCGCAGCCTGGCGCTGACCATCTACGGCGACACCGATACCAGCGTCCTCGACGAAGCGCCCCCGGGCAGGCGCCCCGTCACCACCCGCTGGCTGCGCCGCAAGGACGCCGCCGAGGCCTTTGCCTGCCTGCGCCGGGAGGTCGAAGCCGGCCGCCGGGGCTTCGTCGTCTGCCCCCTCGTCGACGACGAGGCCGGTGGACCCGTCGCCGCCGTGCCCCGCTTCGAGGAGCTGGCCACGGGCGAGCTGGCCGGACTGCGACTCGGCCTGGTCCACGGCCGGCTCGAGGCCGCCGACAAGGAACGCGCCATGCGCCGCTTCGCCAACGGCGAGCTCGACGTCCTCGTCGCCACCACCGTCGTCGAGGTCGGCGTCGACGTCGCCGAGGCTACGGTCATGATCGTCGAGGAGGCCCAGCGTTTCGGCCTGGCCCAGCTCCACCAGTTGCGCGGCCGCGTCGGTCGGGGCGACGATCCCGCCCGCTGCTACCTGATCTCCGGCGACGAGCCGACCCCGGAGGCCCGCCGCCGACTCAAGGCCCTGACCAACTCCACCGACGGCTTCGAACTCGCCGAGCTGGACCTCGAGCTGCGCGGCCCCGGCGAACTGCTGGGCACCCGCCAGCACGGCATGCCCGACGCCGCACTGGCCGCCCTGGTCTCCGACCGCCGCCTCGTCGAGGACGCCCGCGAAACCGCCCGCGGCCTGCTCGACGCCGCGCCCGAACTCGAGGATCACCCCCTGCTGCGCGAGGCCCTCGAGCTGCGCTACGGCGACGACGCCCCGCCCCTGGTCGGCTGAGTCCACGGTCTGCTACAATCACCCCGCAACGTACCCAGCGCGCCGGGAGACCTTTGAAAAAAACCCCACCCGACCAACTCCGCCGAACCCGCGGGCCGGAACCGGCACGGTTTTTGCGGAGGCGGACCGTTAACATCAGCCGTAACGGTCTCCGAGATGCAAAAACCGTGCCGGTTCCGGCCCGCGAAGGACACCCGCGGCGCACGAGGCTGTTTTTCAAAGGTCTCCCGGCCGGAACCCGGACGGGACTACGAGCATGGGCAGCGATTGCCAAATCGGCGGCACAGGTCGACGAGCCGGGCCGCCAAGCAAGCGAGGAACCGTCGATGATCAAGAGCCGTGTCCTGCTGTGTTTGATACTGACGATCGTCGCGCCGATCCTGGGCCTTGAGGTCGTCGGAACGGGCTGTTACGAGGAGGAGGGCGTGACCTACGCCGTCCTCGAACTCGACGCCGCCGCCGAGGTCGGCTTCTCGACGGAACTGACCGAGCGCCCCTCCCTCGGCTTGGTGGTCTACGATTGCGAGCTGGAGGGTGCCGGACGGTTGACCGAGGCCGTCGGTCTGGCCGCCGGCGGCGGCTACGAGGCCCGGGGTGACGACGCCGTCTTCTTTCTCTACCCCGCCGCCGGCGCGGGGAGCTATCGCGTCTATCTGGCCCGCGATCCCTGGCGCGCCGTGCTGGAGATCCTGCCCGGCGGGGACGCCGGAAACGGCGGGACGGCCGTCGAGGTCGACGAGATCGATGAAAGCGAAGACACCTACCCCAGGCCGCCGGACCTCTCGGGCTGGACCAGGGGGCCGATCCTGTTGGTCGATGACGACGACGGCCCCAACAACGGCAACCGCTTCGGCGTCGACGCCCAAGAGCGCTACATCGGGGCGCTGGAGACGCTGGGCGCGCCCTACGAGTTGCGCGTCGTTTCGCACCACGCCAACGGTCCCTCCGCCGTCGAACTGGCCGGCTACGAGGTCGTCGTCTACTTCACCGCCGGCGACGCCTACAAGGTCTGTCTCAGCGCCGCCGACCGGCGCAACCTGCGCAGCTATCTGGACAACGGCGGCCGCCTGCTGCTGATCAGTCAGAACTACCTCGATCAGGTACGCTCCTCGGGCAGCGCCGGGGCGGGCTCCCTGGCCGAAGCCCTCGGCGTGGCCCGCTGGACGGGGGACGTCTGCAGCACGATCGCCCTGGGCGAGCCCTACCACGAGATCAACGCCGGGTTGTCCCTGGAGCTCTTCGGCAGCCGCTACAACGTCGGCTGCTGGGGTGACGGACTGGAACTCAACGATCGCGGCGAGCCCGTCTTCAGCAATCTGGGCAGTGGCGATTACTGCGGTGTGGCCGTAGAGCAGCCCGGCTACCGTTCGGTTTTCTTCAGCTTCGCCTGGGTCAACACCGTCGTCGACGAGGAAGCCGTCGCCGTACTCGGCCGGGCCCTGGAGTGGCTGGCGCGTTAGCTTCGCCCCCCCCCCGGCGGCGTCACGGTTCTTGCATTCCGCGTTCACCCTGGCGGGTGAACGCGGGCAACAACCGCGCCGCCGCCTACGTCGTATCGCTGATCAAACCCGCGAAAGCGATCCTGGAGCAGTCGGCTCGATGAGTGAACGGGAGCAAGTCGCGGCCTACCGGCGGCGCCTGGCCGGCGGGCTGCTGGTCGCCCCGCTGGCGGGGACGAGCGATCCGGCCTGGTACGGTCTGTTGGCCGACGCCGAGCCGGCGGCCTTCTACGGTGAGATGATCACCGCCGACGGTCTCTTCCGGGGCAGCCGCAAGACCCGGTCGATGATATGCGGTCTGGACGGCGGGCGGCGGCTGCCCGGTTGCGAGTATCCCCGGGCCTATCCGGAACTCGGCGTGCCGGTGGCCTGCCAGCTCTTCGGTCATCTGCCCGAGGCCTTCGCCCAGACGGCGGCCTTCGTCGAGGCCTGCGGCTACGAGGCGATCGACCTCAATTACGGTTGTCCGGCCAAGAAGGTCGTTCGCTCGGGCAACGGCGTGGCCCTGATGCGCGAGCCGGGTCTGGCCGTCGAGATCGCCCGGGCGACGGTCGAGGCCGTCGCGTTGCCGGTCAGCGCCAAGCTGCGCCTGGGGTTCGCCGACGCTCCCGAGGCCTACCTGCGCCTGGGTGAGTCCCTGGCCGGTGCCGGGGTGGCCTGTTTGATCCTCCACGCCCGCACCCGGGAGCAGGTTTTCGGCGGCCGGGCGGATTGGCGCGCTATCGAGCGGCTGGTCGCGAGCGTCGGGATCCCCGTGATCGGCAACGGCGACATCGAGGGACCGGAGGACGCCCGACGGATGCTCGAGCGGACGGGTTGCCACGGGGTAATGGTCGGTCGGCGGTTGATCCGGGCGCCCTGGGAGGCGAGGCGTATCAGCGCGGCGCTGCGCGGTGGGGAGCCGCCGCCGGAACCCGACTGGTCCGACCGGTTGGAGTGGACCCGGCGCCACGGCCGCCGACTTGCCGCTTATTACGGTGAGAAGACGGGTATGATGCGCATCCGCCGCTTCGCCCTCTACTACCTGCGTGAGGTTCGCGGCGCCCGGGAGCTGCGCCGCCGGATCGTCCGGGTGGAGAGCCTGGCCGAACTCGACGCCGTCCTCGACGAGGCCCGGGAGCTGGGGGGTGAGGAATGATGATCCGGTTGCTAACGGCCGCCGGCGCGGCGGAGCTGGTCGCCCGCGGCTCGCGTTTTATCGCCGCCGCCCGCGCCGTCATCGATCGCGACGAGGTCGACGGTCTGGTCGCCGGATTGCGTCGTGAGCACCACCGGGCGAGCCACGTCTGTTTCGCCTACCGGCTGGGCCGGGAGCGCAGCGAGGAGTTCGGCAGCGACGCCGGTGAGCCGTCGGGCACTGCCGGCAAGCCGCTGCTGGACGCCCTGCGTTCCTGTGAGGTCGTCGACGCCCTGGTCACCGTGGTGCGCTACTTCGGCGGGACCAAGCTGGGGATTCGGGGCCTGATCGACGCCTACGGCGGTGCGGCCCGGGCCGCCCTGGAGGCGGCGCGCATCGCCCCGGTGGCGCCCTTTCGCCGCTGGCGGGCCGTGGTGGATTACGCTGCTCTGGCAGCGCTGCGCAGCCGGGTCAACGAGCTGGGGGGGCGCTGCGAGGCCCTGGAGTACGGCGCCGGTGTGCGCGTCGAGATGGCCTTCCCCGCCGCGGCCGACCTCGAGGGCTGGCTGGTCGACCTCGTCGGCCGGGGGACCCTGGAGGGGTTGGAGGAACTGACCGTCGCCTGGCTGCCGTTGGGCTGAGCGTGGGCCGTTGTCTTCATCCCCATCGTCGGTGATAGTCGAACGGGTCGGGTCCGGGGACCCGACCCGTTGGCTAATCGCCCGACCCCGTCCGGGGGCTTGTTCAGCTTTGCGGCCGCAGGACCGCCGGTGCGGCGGCGGTCGACTCCGGATCCACAGCGCCGGGCAGGTCGGCGAGGTAATTGGGCCAGCCCGCTTCCCCGCCCCGGGCCAGGACGTAGATCAGTTCGAGGAAGGCGGTCTGCGGATCGGGCAGGCCGAGCTTGAGGGCGGCGTCGAAGGAGGTCAGCACCCGGCGGGCGTTGAGGACCTCCTCGGCGCACAACCGTCGCGCGGCGGCCTTGTACTGCCCCAGGTATTTGTAGTAAACGCCCGTGGCCGAACCCAGCTCCTTGTCCGAGCGCCCCAACCGCAGCAGATGGCCGACGAGCTGGACGATGCGGTAGTGACGGGCAATCAGGCCGACGAGGGCCAGGGGCTCCTCGCCGGCGACCAGACCGATGCGGGCCTGGGCGACGGCGGCGGCGGGCCGTCCGGCGGTCAGCAGATCGCAGAGGCCGAAGCGGTCGAAATCCGGCGAGGCCGACAGCGCCCGGCGTACCTGCTCCGCGGTCAGGGTCTCGCCTTCGCCGACCAGCAGGGCCAGGGCCTCGACCCGGTTCTCCAGGCTTTCGACGCTGCTTCCCCCGGCCAGCAGGATGTACTCGACGGCGTCGGCGTCGGCCCGGACGCCGCGCTGTTTGAGGAAGTACTGCACCGAACGGCGCAGCTCGGCCTCACCGAGGGCCGAGCAATCCACCGTCACCTCGGCGAGGCTCTTGTAGAGCTTCGAGCGTTTATCGAGCTTCTCCAGCAGCAAGGCCAGATAGTTGGGGGCCTGGACCCTTGCGGCCAGCGCCAGCAGCCGTTCGGCGCGCTCGCCGGTCAACCTGCCGGTGCGCAGGACGGTCAACCGGGCCCCGGAGAAGAAGGGCAGGGTCTGCAGGGCGTCGGCCAGCTCGGCGGGATCGAAATCGCCGTCGAAGTGTTCCTCGTCGACGTCACCCCCGAGGGCCGAGCGCAGGTGCTCCAGGGCTCGGCGGCGCAGGCCCGGATCCTCGCCGGCCAGCAGGCAGACCGGCGGGAGCTGCTGTTTGAGGTGCTTGCGCCACTGGGCGGGTTTCATCGGCACGGCGGCTCCCTTAGTCGTCCCGCCAAGGATAACGCCCCCCGCCGGGGATGGCAAGGGGTCGCCTTCGCGTCCACGGTCACGACGCTTGTGCGCCGGCGAGGTTTCCCGCGTAACCGGTCACAGGGGGATCCCGCCGCCGGTGTATCAAACAGCCGACCTCGCTGAGCGACAAAGTCACCGCCCGGCCGGCGCTGCGCTCGATCCCGCGCACAAGCCGTCGGCAACGCCGCCGGGCGACAAGCCGCGCAAGCCGCTACATACCGCCCGGTAACGGACGCACAGTAAATAACGGTCGGTTTTTTTGTGTCCGCCCTTGCCATACGGGAAGTTTTATCTTAATACATAGAACGGCCCTAAGCTATCTGGAAGATATTAGAAAAGCGCCATCATTCTTCGTTGACCTTGCGTTCCCGTTTACCTTGAAGGAGGACCGTTGCGAAAACTGCTGCTGACACTCCTCGTGCTGCCCGTCGTCTGTCTGGGCTTCACCTACACCATCGATCCCGCCCAGGTCGAGCTCAAGACCAGCCACGGCTATACCCGGCCCGTCATCGCCGGCGCCGGGGACATCAACGAGCCCGGCTCCCCCGCCCTGCCCTGGCTGCCCCTGCAGATCGCCACCGAGGCCGGCATGGGCACCGCCGACGTTCACGTCGTCAACCTGCGCACGATCGAACTGCCCGGTTTCCATGTGGTCTTCCCCACCCAGCAAGCCCGGCCGATCTCCCAGCCCGGCGACTTCGTCGAGAACTTCGACCAGGCCGTCTACGCCGCCGACACTCCCTACCCGGCCGAACCCCTGCGCGCCGCCGGCGGCGGTAACCTGGCCGGACACGGCGTCGCCGGAGTCAACTTCTGCCCCTTCATCTACCATCCGGACAGCGGCAAGCTGGAGCTGATCACCGAGATCACCTTCACGATCGAGTACGAGAGCCTGCCCTACAGCGTCCGGCGCCCCGCCGCCCTGACCCCCCGCGTCGCCGAGGCCAACGCCGAGCGGGTCCGCAACCTGGTGATCAACCCCGAGGCCGTCGGTCTGCCCGCGCCCGTGGTCGAACCAAACGTGATCGGCAGGGGATACGAGCCGTTGGAGGATGAACCCGACTACGGCGACACCGCCGAATGGGTGCTGATCACCGACGAGTCGATGGTCGACGCCTTCGAACCCCTGGCCGAGTGGAAACTGCAGAAGGGCTTGACTACGGCGATCGTCACCACCCAGTTCATCGCCGACAACTACTCCGGCGTCGACGCCGCGGAAAAGATCCGCAACTTCATCATCGATGCCTTCGAGAATTGGTCGACCCAGTACGTCGTCCTCGGCGGCGACTGCAACATGGTCCGCGAACGCCGCGGCTGGGTCACCTACTACACCGATGACGACACCAGCCGCATCCCCTGCGACTACTACTACTCCGACCTGGACGGTGACTGGAACGCCGACGGCGACGACAAGTGGGGCGAGTGGGGCTCCGACAACGTCGACCTCTACGCCGATGTCCACGTCTCGCGCCTGCCGGCCCAGAACGCAACCGAGGCCGAAGGCATGGTCGACAAGGTCCTGGTCTACGAGCAGTCAATCCCCGCCGATTTCCCGCTGACCACCTTGTTCTTCGCCGGCAGGCTGGACAGCAATCCCACCTGGGGCGGTGACGGCAAGGATTACGTCGCCGACGAGCTGCCCAGTCAGTTCCTGCCCTACTCGACGTTCTACGAACGCGACATGACCTACAACGCCGCCGACATCATCGTCGAGTACGAGGCCGGCAACTCCGCCGTCGTCAACCAGCTGCACCACTCCAGCTACACCGTTATCGGCGCCGGCTACGACTACATCTATACCTCCGACGCCATGTCGATGAGCAACGGCGATTACTCGGGCTGGATCTACCTCCAGGGCTGCATGTGCGGCGGTTTCGACCGCTCGCGCAGCGCCTGTGAGGGCCTGGTCGTCAACGCCGACGGCGGTTCGGTGGCCTCGATGTGCAACTCGCGCTACGGGCTCTACCAGCCCGGCAGCCCCGAGTACGGCCCCAGCAACGTGCTCGATAAGGCCTACTTCGAAGGCGTCTTTACCGAGGGCCTGACCGCCTTCGGCGCCGCCCAGTCCTACAGCAAGGACTACTTCGTCCCCCAGGCCGGTAACACCTCCATCCGCTGGTGCATGTACGTCCAGAACGTGCTGGGCCCCTGCGAGACGCCGAGTTGGACCGACACGCCCTACGATCTGGTCGTCGATCATCCCGACACCCTCGACGGCTATGAACTGACCGTCAGCGTCGACGACACCACCCGGGCCGCCGTCAACGGCGCCACGGTCTGCCTCTTCATCGCCGATATGCTGCACAAGGTCGATTACACCGACGCCGCCGGCGAGGTGACCTTCGACCTCTCCAGCGATCCCCTAGACGGCGACATCACCATCACCGTCACCGCGCCCAACCGATACTACTACCAGGGATACTGCTCCGTGGTCAGCACCGACAGCGACGTGGCCGAGTTCAACGGCAGCGCCACCGAGGAAGGCGCCCTGATCAGTTGGCGGCTCGAAGACGGAGCCGACTACGCCGGCCTGCATATCCTGCGTGACGGCGAGCGCCTGACCAACAGCCCCCTCGAACGCACCGCCGGCAGCTACCTCGATCGCCAAGCCGCCGGCTCCGCCGATTATTACCTCGAGCTTATCGACCACTCCGGCCGCTCCACCGAGTACGGACCGGTCACCGTGGTCCTGCCCGAAACCTCCGGCGTCCGCGCCCTGTCGGCCGCCTACCCCAACCCGGCCCGCGACGCCGTCAGCCTCGAGCTCAACCTGCCCGAGAGCGAGAACGTCAACGTGGCCGTCTACGACCTCTCCGGCCGCCGCGTGGCCACCCTGACCGAGGGCGAACTGTCCGCCGGTCGACACCTCATCGCCTGGAACTGCGCCGCCGCCCCCGAGGGCCTCTACCTGGTCCGGCTGGTCGGCGAAGCCGGCGTGCTGACATCACGTCTGGTCATCGCCCGCTAACGGCAAACCAACCAACGCAAACGACAGGCGGCCCCTGGCGGGGCCGCCTGTTAAATCCTGAGCCATATGCTGAACAGCGGTGCGGGAGCCTGGAAAAACAGCCGACGGCCGAACCGAACCCTGTCGACCGCTCAGCCCCCCGGAACTGGCACGGTTTTTGCGGAGGCGTACCGTTATCGTCGTCCGTAACGGTCGCCGAGGTGCAAAAACCGTGCCAGTTCCGGGGGGCAGTCACGATGAGCGGCGCGGTTGCAGCACGGCTGTTTTTCCAGGCGGCGCTGATCCATCAGCGCTTAGTTAATGCGCAAGTGCTTATCATATCTTATGTTATCATTATCAGAGCCTTTTTGTTTACCAACCATACCTGCCAACCGAGTGAGGTTTATCAAGATGTTTGAGACCAACCATCGATTCGCAGCTTTACTGGTCATCGTCTTCCTGGCCCTGACGGTCCCGACCTACGCCGAGGTGCTCTGGGAGTGGCCCTACGACATCGACCAGGGCAACAACAACCTCCCCGGCAGCTACGGCGACTTTTACATGGCCGACGACTTCGAGCTGAGCGATGCGGCGTCGGTTGAATCGGTCCGGGTTTACGGTTGCTACATCAACGGTACTCCGGGTTCGGACTTCGACGTTTTCCTCTACACTGACGACGGCGGTGCGCCGGGAGCCGAGCTGATCGCGGAGGTTTGCTACCCGGACAACTACTGGGGCGGCGATACCTGGGGCTACCACGACTACGCGGTCTACCGAACGGACCTCGTCCTGGCCGATCCTATCCTGCTGGACCCCGGCGATTACTGGCTCTGCGTCCACTACAGCGGTGACCGCTGGTACTGGTTCGCCGACGAGACCGACGGCAACGCCCACCGGGACGACGGCTCGGGCTGGGAGGAAATCGCCGGCAGCTACCAACTGGTCTTCACCGTCTACGGCGAGTGGAGCGGCAGCAACATCGAGCCGGCCAGTTGGGGGCGGATCAAGGTTCTCGATTAACCGCCGGGGTTTTATTCAGGTGTGGCTCGAGCTCTGAGCATCAGCGGTGCGGCGTCGACGGATCCACCCGTTACCGCCGCCCGCTGTTAAACGACCGATTAAAAAAACCAGGCTCGACCGGCCTGGTTTGCCGCGGTAAGAAACGGCCTAAATCGATCAGGGCGGATCAGTGACTACTCGCCGCCGCCGAGGCGGCCGTGGTTGAAGTCGGCGTCGGCGGAACTGACCCGGCCGGTATTGTCGACGGCGCACTCGATGTGGCCCTCATCGTCGGAGTAGGCGTAATGGTAGCCGACGGGATTTTCATCCTCGCCGATCTCGGGACAGACCATCATCCGGCGGATGTTGTCCGGGGTGGCGGAGTTGGCCATCAGCTCGGTGGCGTTGGGGTGGGCGTTGGGATCGGAGAGGCGGGCGCCGGCGGGGCCGGGCTTGACCGTCGGGTGGGTGGTCAGGTACCGGCTGACCTCCAGCTCGAGGTTGCTCTGGTTGGTGATACAGGCGGTGCGGTTGGCGTCGTTGATGTAGTCGATGATGTTGGGCACGGCGATGGCCAGCAGCACGGCGATGATCGCCAAGACGATCATCAGCTCGATGAGCGAGAAGCCCCGCTCGCTGATATGGCGCAAGGTGGAGCCCAGCTTGTGGATCCAACGACGGACCAGGCGACGCATCGTTTACTCTCCAAGGTTGAGTCAGACAGACAAAGAGTATAGCCCCCCTTCGGGCGGCGGGTCAAGCAACGCTTGAGCCGAAATCGGCGGTTCTTCCCGGATAGAAAAACGGGCCCCTCGGGGCCCGTAGCGATTTGGCTGTTGCTTAGTCACCGGGGCTGATGGCCTCGACGGGGCAGACCTCGGCGCAGGCGCCGCAGTCGGTGCACAGATCGGGATCGATCACGTAGGGCTCGCCCTCGCTGATGGCGTCGACCGGGCATTCCGGCAGGCAGGAGCCGCAAGCAACACAATCGTCGTTGATGACGTAGGCCATCTTCAGTTCCTCCTTGGGGGTTTGTCTGGGAAGCGCATTGCCGACCCGCAGGCATACTAGAGTTTTTGACCGGTCAGGTCAAGAGATGGGCCGAAACGAGGCCTAATCGATTATTTGTCTCAACTGTCGCCGCTAAAAAGTTGGCCAAGAAGACAAATCGCTCCAATTGCATTAGGTTTAGCGAATGTCAACCCAGGCGACGGACGGTCTCCTCCGCGGCGCGACGGCGCGGTGCCCCCGGTTCCTCGGCCGGCCGACCCACCGGGATGATCGCCACCAGCCGCCGACCAGCGGGCGGTTCGAGCAGGGTTTCGAGACGGCCGCGGGCGATCAGCGGCGCCCCCAACCAGCAGGCGCCGTAGCCCAGGGCGTGAACGGCCAACAGCAGGTTCTGGATCGCCGCCGCCGTCGACACCAGCCAGGACTGGCTGTTGCCGGCCGCCGGGTGTTCCGGCTCGAGCTCGCGCAACGTCGAGCGCCAGCTCGACTGCTGCGGCTCGCCGCAGACGTAGAACACCAGGGGCGCGTTCTCGAAAAAGGTCGAATAGCGCTCCAGGCGCTCACCGGTGGCGCGGAAAGCGGGATGCCGTTGACCGATCGCCGCCACCTCCTCGCGAATGGCGCCCGCGGCGGCACTGTTGACTGCGCTGTCGCGGCTGGCGATCAGAAACCACGGCTGCTTGTTGGAGCCCGAGGGCGCCCAACGGAAAGCCGCGAGCATCCGTTCCAGGTCTTCGTCGGCAACGGGCTCGTCGGTGTAGCGCCGCACGCTGCGACGTTTTTCGAATACCTCGGCCAGCTCTCGATAATCCATGTTACCTCTTTCAGTTTCAGTACCTGGAAAAACCGCGTCCGCCGCGCCCGGCGAAACCCGCCACCCGCCTTCGGCTTACGTTACGGCGACGGCCGCCCCCCGGAACCGGCACGGTTTTTGCATCTCGGCGCCCGTTACGAAGGATGATAACGGTCCGCCTCCGCAAAAACCGTGCCGGTTCCGGGGGGGCGGGTGTATCGACCGGTGCGCCGGGGCGGGTTTCGCCGGGCGCGGCTACTCGGGGGCGTTGCGGCGCGGGACATAGAAGTCGCCGGCTTCCATCCGTCGCAGTCGGACACGTCCGGCGCTGACCAGTTGTTTGAGCGCCCCGGCGACGGCCTCGGCGGGTTGGCCGAGCATGGCGGCCAGGTCCTCGACCCGTCCGGGCCGCCGACCCAGGTAGGTCAGCACCTCGCGCTCCAGGTCCAGGGCGCGGTGTTTGGTGGTGGCGCCGTGGAAACCGGCGATGACCTCGACGGGGTGGTCGAAGGTGGCGGCGATCTCTCGCAGGTGCTGCGGTTCGAGGGGCCGGGCGTTTTCTTCGGCGGGGGGGCGGACGACGGTGTTGAGCTGGACGAGGTCGGGGTCGATGCGCTCGACGGCGTCGCGCAGCTTCTCGAGGTGTTGTTCGTTATCGTTGAGTCCGGCGACGAGCATGATCTCCAGCCAGAAGCGTCCGCTGCTCTCCCGCCGCAGGGCGCTGAGGCCCTCGATGATCGCGTCGATCTCGAGCCCCGCCGCGGGCCGGTTGATCCGTTGGAAGGTCGGCTGGTCGGCGGCGTCGAGGCTGGGCAACAGCAGATCGGCGGCGCTCAGCTCCCGGCGCAGCTCGGGGTCGGTGGTCAGGGTTCCGTTGGTGATCACGCAGGTCGGGGCGTCGAGGCGCTGTGCGGCACCGCGGATCAGGGCGCCGAGGTCGGCGTTGAGGGTGGGCTCGCCGGAGCCGGCGAAGGTGGCGTAGTCCAGTTGGGGCAGTTCGGGCGCCCGGCGTTCGAGGCGGTTGAAGAAGACGTCGGTTGCGAAGAAACGGCGGCGCCGGGTTTGGGGCGTCGCCGTCGGCCCGAGCTGACAGTAGACGCAGTTCAGACTGCAGACCTTGGCCGGGACGACGTCGAGGCCCAGGGAGACCCCGAGGCGGCGGCTGGGCACGGGTCCGTAGATGAAGTCGGTCACACTGCTCCCTTTGGCGGTGGAGCTGAGGAACACCGGACGTCGCCGTGGCCGTCTGATGCAGCGGGTCCGGCGAGGCGGCTGGGTCCGGTGAAGCGTGGTCCGCGCTCAGGCCAGCTTGAGAACTTCCTCGACGAGGCGGTCGATGCCGGTGTAGACCTCGGCGATATTGCGGGCGCTCATGTAGGCCGGGGTGGAGACGATCCGGTTGTCCTCGTCGACGACGCAGTCCGTGGCCGGACACTCGACGTGGACGGCGCCCATCTGTTCCAGGTCGGCGGCGGTCGTGGGTTCACGGCCGATGGTCAGCCGGGGCTTGACCTCGCTGCCGCGGAAGATGCTGGCGATGACCGTGGGCGAGATACAGATGGCCCCGACGGGCTTGCCGACGGCGTGCATGGCGCGCACGGCCTTGGAGACCTCGGGGTCCGGAGTGGCCCGGGCACCCTTGAAGGCGTAATCGGAGAGGTTCTTGGCGCTGCCGAAGCCGCCGGGGATCACCAGGGCGTCGAGCTCTTCGGCGTCGAAATCGACGAGGTTCCGCACCTCGCCCCGGGCGATCCGGGCGGCCTCGACGAGGACGTTGCGGGTTTCGCCGCCGACGGCGGCTCCCTTGAGGTGATCGATGACGTCGCGCTGGGTCTTGTCGGGGGCGTAGCAGACGTACTCGGCTCCGCGGCGGTTGATCGCCAGCAGGGCGCTGACGGCCTCGTGGATCTCGGCGCCGTCCTTGACGCCGCAACCGGACAGGATGACGGCTACCGTGGGCATGTTGCCTCCCTTGTTGCCGGCGGTGGGCCGACGATTGCTCAGACAGTTCCACTGTAGTAGACTACAACCATGGTAAAACTCCTGCTCGACATTGGCAACAGCCGGGTAAAAACCGCCCCGCTGACGACGGGGGGTCGCGGCCGGGTAAAGGCGCGCTCGACGGCGCGAATCGCGAAGGACCCGGCGACGCTGCTCGAGGCCCGGCCGACCGTCGAGGCCGTCTGGTACAGCTCGACGCGGCCGGAGCTGACGGCGGCCCTCGCGAAGCTGGCGGCCGAGCGGGGTCTAACGTTGATCCGTGGCCGGGAACGCTGCCCCCTGGCCGTCGATTACGGCCTCGGCTTGGGCGACGACCGCGTCCTGGCCGCCTTCGAGGCCGTGCGGCGCCTGGGAGCCCCCTGCGCCGTGGTCGGCTGCGGCACGGCGGTGACCGTCGATCTGGTCGAGCAACGCGACGGTCCGCTATTCGTCGGCGGCGCCATCCTGGCCGGAGAGCGGCTGATCCTCGCGGCGCTGGGCGGGCTGTCGACCCTGCCCGAGCTGACGCCCGGCGCTGCGGAACTGGAACGTAACGGCGGCACGGCCGCCAACATGCTCCACGGCGCCCGAACCCAGGTCGAAGCCGCCGTGGCCGCCCTGCTGGCGGAGTACAACGAACGCAGCGCTCCGGGGCCCGCGGGGCTGCCCGTCCTCGTCCACGGTGGCGACGCCGCGCGCTACCTCGGCGGGCGGCGGGGGGTCTTACGGCGGGAGTACGCCGTCCTCGAGGCCCTGGCCCGTCTGGCCGGTGAACAGCGGGGTTGAAGGCGGCTCCAACCTGGGGTAGGCTTGGTTGGGGTTGCAGCAACGGGAGAAGGCCATGATGGGTGATGTCGCGACACGGAGCGGGAAAGGCGCACAATGGTGGCTGATCGGCGCCCTGGCGGTCTCGCTGGCCCTGTCGGTCTACTTCGCCCTGGCTTTCGACTGGCTCTCCCTGGACGATGTTTACATCAGCCTGCGCTACGCCCGCAACTGGGCCGAGGGGCACGGCCCCGTCTATAACCCCGGCGAGGCCCCCGTCGAAGGCTACACTAATTTCGCCTGGACGGGCCTGCTGGCCCTGGCGCTCAAGCTGGGGCTGCCCGGGCCGTTGACGGCCAAGGTGCTGGCCGAGCTGGCCCTGTTGGGAACGATCATCATGGCCTGGTTGCTGGGCCGGCGCCTGGGCGGCAAGGAGGGCTGGGCCGGACCGGCGGCGGCCTGGGGCGTGGCGCTGTCCGGCACGGCGGCTTTCTGGGGTCTGGCCGGGGCGATGGAGGTCGCCCCCCTGGCCCTGGCCTTGACGGCGGGTTTCTACCTGCTGCTCAAGCTCAGGGACGCCGAGGCCGGGACGCGGCGCAGCCGCCTGCTGTTGGGTGCCGGTCTGCTCTTCGCTTTGGCCGGGCTGCTGCGACCCGAGGGCAACCTGTTCACTCTGGCGGGCATCGCCTACGTCTGGCCGGGACGGGAGGGCCGGACAAAGCGGTTGCTGCTCTATCTGTTGCCCGTCATCGTCCTCGTCGGCGGCCACGAGGTCTTCCGGCTGGCCTACTACGGCGAACTGCTGCCCAACACCTTCTACGCCAAGGTCGGACTCAGCGGACGCCTGCTGCTGCGCGGTCTGCGTTATCTGGGTCTGTTCCTGCTCAGCCACGCCCCCCTGGTGCTGTTGACCCCGGCCCTGCCGCGCAAGCAGGCCCGCCGCTTGCTGCCCGTGCTGATCGCCGTCGGCCTCTACGTCCTCTATCTGGTGCTGATCGGCGGGGACTGGATCGTCTGGCGCCTGTTCGTCCCGATTCTGCCCCTGCTGGCTGTCTGCGCCGGGCTGGGTCTGGAGCGTCTGCGCCGGGTCTGGTCCGCCAGAAGGTGGGCCGCCGTGCTGACGGCGGTCGTCGCCGGCGGCGGTTTGCTGGCGCTCTCGACGACCCGGGGCGAGTACGCCCATCTGGAGGGCTTCACCTTCCACGAATCCCTCCACTTCACCACGGGGGAGTGGCTGGCCGCGGTCAGTGATCCCGACGATGTCATGGCCGTCTCCAGCGCCGGGATCATGCCCTGGGTCACCCGCCTGACGACCATCGACGCCCTGGGTCTCAACGACCGCCACATCGCCCGCCACGGCGTCGAGCTCGGCGGCTTGGCCTCGCCGGGCCACGAGCGTTACGACAACGACTACCTGTTGGAGCGGACACCGGAGTGGATCGTCCTAGGCCTGACGACGGAATCCTTGTTCGCGGGCACGGTGCCCGAGTTCCTGCCCGACCGCGACCTGGTGGCCCGGCCCGAGTTGTGGCGTGATTACCACGCCCTGGCGCCCGTCGAACCTACCCGGGCCGTGCTGCACCGCCGCGACGACGAGGCCGGTCTGGAGCGTCTGCCCGACGAGAGCTGGCGGCGCAGTTGGGGCTTCATCCATCCCCTGGCGGCCCGGCGGATGGCCCCGTCGTCGGCGTATTGAGCCTTACCGGCACCCGTCGCCCATCCACGCGGAACAACGGGACCCGACTCGGGTCCCGTTGTTCCTGTCGTTTGCAGTTCGTCTGGATCCTGTTCCGCGGGCCAACGGTCCCGCCGAAGCTCAACCGCCACCGCACCCTCCGTCCGCCGTCGCGACGAAGCGGGGCGGGCGTCCGGGTTTTCCGCTTCAAGCCCTCGGGGGCGGCGGAGGCCAATGACGCCGCCTCCGGGCTGGTTCACCCCTTGATCTGAACCTCGAACTCGATATTGGAGAGGTCCCGGATGGTAATCGGCGTTTTGTAGTAATCGCTCAGGCCTTCGACCAACCCCTTGGAGTAGGCGGTGCTGCCGAAGGGCGATTCGTAGCGCACCCGGTAGGTTCCCTCGTCGGGCCGACGGACATCGACGGCCGCTTAATTGCCTATCTCCCGGCCCTCGAGGGCGATGGAGCAGACCCGCGGGAAATTCTGCAGCGCCTTGCGGAACTCCCGGTTGAAGATGTAAAGGGCGCGGTAGTTCTGCGGGGCGTAGGTGCTGGCGAAGAAGCGCCCCCCCTCATGAACGGCCTCCAACAGGTTCATCTCACGGTCCTTGCCCAGCAGGGTGATGAAGCCGAAGACCAGCTTGTTGGGTAGTCCTTGGTGGCCGGGAGGGCCTTGTCCGCCAGGCCGCTCTTTTCCAGCAGCTCTCGTGTTTTCTCCTAGCCGAGGAGCTCTCTGGCGTACTCCCGTGAAGCGACGATGACGGCCTTAAGGTTGTCTACCACTTGGCGTTTACTCCCTCACTTCCTTTTTAGACGATATCGGGCGGCCCGCCACGGTCGACCCGGTTGCTCACCCCTTGAGCTGAACCTCGAACTCGATATTGGAGAGGTCCCGGATGGTAATCGGCGTTTTGTAGTAATCGCTCAACCCCTGGACCAACCCCTTGGGGTAGGCGGTGTTCTGCAGCGGCGAGTCGTAGCGGATGCGGACGGCGCCATCGTCAGTCTCCCTGACGGTCAGCGCGGCGTAGGTGCCCACGTCCTGACCCTCGGTGGCGATGGAGAAAATCTTCTGGAAGTTGAGCAGCGCCTTCTTCAAGTCCCCGTTGAGCAGGTAGTAGGCGCGGTAATTCTGCGGGGCGTAGGTGCTGGCGAAGTAGCGGCCCCCCTCCTGGATGGCCTCCAGCATGTTCATCTCCTGATCCTTGCCCACCAGGGTGATGAAGCCGAAGACCAGCTTGTTGGGGTAATCCTTGGTGGCCAGGATGGGCTTGTCCGCCAGGCCGCACTGCTCGAGCAACTCCCGGGTGCGCCTTGGACCCAGGCTGTGTTTCGCATACTCCCGCGCCACGACGATGATGATCCCTTTCAGGTTCTCGCTCATTGCTGTCACTCCCTTGCACCATGTGCTAACAAAGCAGTTTGATCGGCCGAAAGGCTCAGTACGACACCTAACCACTATACCAAAAACCGACAGCGGCGAGAATGAGTCACCGCTATTTGCAGCTTCGGAGCTGACGATCGTTCGACAACCTGCCGCAAACGACACCGCCGAACAGCCATCGGTGATGGTCGAATACGAAGCAGGTCCATCAGTTTCACCCGCGCCGCTCAGCTTCGCAACGGCATGAAACAATTTTAGTTTTTCGCTATACTTAACCAATGCAGGTTCAAAGAATAATCGAAACCCGGCGGTACGCAATGAAGGTCAGTTGGAACCCCGCACAGCCGTTGAAGGGCATTGCCAGGGCCGCCGAGCCCAGGGCCGGCGAGCTGGGCGTCTATCTGCTCTTCAGCGACGACGGCATCGTCTACGCCGGCTCCGGCGAACTCCTCGCCGCCCTCAAGCAACACGCGAAACTCGACCCCGCCGACGATCCCGAGCTGCGCGCCTACCTGGAAGCCCGGAAACGGCAAATCACCTACTCCTACTTCGTCGAACACAACGACGCCCGGCGCTTGGGTGCCGAGGCCTTCATCCTCCTACTGCGCGAGCGCCTGGGCCTGCTGAACAAGAACGAGGCCTCCGCCGACCCGCTCTACGTCAATCCGCCCCAACCCGAGGTCTACAGCAGACGTGTTTCCAGCAACGGTACCTGGAAATCCCTCTTCCGCGACGACTGAACGACTGAAGTATCGACCCCCGCTCACACCCCCCCAGTAATAGCACCGGGTTGCCGACCCGGCTTTTTTTCAACCGTCACGCCAAACTGAACACCATTTCGAGATTGCTCACGCCCCCGGCCGCGACCTCGCTCACTTCTCGGCCCATGTCCAGAACCCGCCCCCGGAACTGGCACGGTTTTTGCAGCGTCGCAACCCGTGGACCGTCCCCCGGGTTATCCTGTTGCAAAAACCGTGCCAGTTCCGGGGGCTCAGCGGCCGGTGCAGGTTGAGGGTGGTGGTGCGAGCGCGGCCGCGGCCGGGGCCGAGGAAAACGGGACGGCGTGGGCCGTCCCGTTTTCCAGATTTCCGACCCACAGCGGCGGCGTTAGATACCCCCGCAGTCGCTATGGGTCTCGTCGCCGATCAGGCAGTAGAGGCTGGTTACTTCGCCCTCCTTGGCTTCGACGGCCTCGACGAGGGTTTTGATCAGCCCCTCCCGGGTGACGTCGTCGGCGACCAGGCCGACGAAGGTATTCTGGGGGCAGAGGCGCTGGACGCCGTCACCGGTCCAGCTGTCGGCCAGGCCGAGCTCCTTGAGGGCCTCGCGGGCCGCCTCGTGGTGTTTGGTGCTGCCGTCGCGCAGATCGAAGGTCAGCATGGCGTGCTTCATCGTCAACCCCGCTGGGTGGTTGTTTGTTTATCTTGTTGACAGTGTTGAATTATACTCCCTCGGGGTCGTTTTGTAAATACCCTGCCGGCGGGGCGTCGGCGGTGGTCAGCCGCTCCCGCCGGTCCAGCAGGGCCGCCAGGCAGCGGTGGACGCCGTCGTCGTCGCGCAGCGTGCATTGCTGGGCCCGGCAGTGGGCGGTCAGCCAGACGGCGGCGGCGGGGAGCGAATAGGTTCGTTTCACATCAAGCTGATCGGGGTTACGCTGACGATGGTAAATCCACCCCCTGACGGGGTCGGACCGCCGCGTTGACCGCCCCGGCCCCGGCTGCTATCATCGTTTCGTCCAGCAACTGCGGGCCCAGCGTATCCGCGGCCCGCCGACCGATTGACCATCAACCTGCACAAGGAGCCGCAACATGCCCGAACTCAAACACTTCAAGAACTACATCGGCGGCAAGTGGGTCGAGTCCGCCACCGGCGAGCGCTACGAGAACCTCAACCCGGCCGACACCGACGACGTCGTGGCCACCCACTGCAAGTCCGACGCCCGCGACGTCGACGCCGCCGTGGCCGCCGCCGCCGAGGCTTTCAAGACCTGGCGCCTGGTCCCCGCTCCCGAGCGCGGCCTGCTGATCCACAAGGTCGTCGAGATCCTCAAGCGCCGCAAGGAGGAGATCTCGCAGATGATGACCCGGGAGATGGGCAAGGTCATCGCCGAAACCCGGGGCGACACCCAGGAGGCCATCGACTGCGGGATGTACGCCGCCGGTGAGGGCCGCCGCCTGTTCGGCCGTCACACCCCCGTCGAGATGCCCGACAAATTCGGCATGGCCATCCGCCGGCCCGTCGGCGTCTGCGGCATGATCACCCCCTGGAATTTTCCGATAGCAATTCCATCGTGGAAAATGTTTCCAGCTTTAATATGCGGCAACACCTGCGTCATCAAGCCCGCCACCCTGACCCCGGCCAGCGTGGGCAACTTCATCGAGGCCTTCGAGGAGGCCGGTTTCCCGCCCGGCGTGGTCAATATGGTCACCGGCGGCGGCTCGACCGTCGGCCGCGCCATGGTCGACCATCCCGGTATCAACCGCATCTCCTTCACCGGGTCCGTCGAGATCGGTAATCTCCTCGCCGGCCAGTGCGGCGCCAAAGGAAAACCCTTCTCCGCCGAGCTGGGCGGCAAGAACGCCCAGATCGTCATGCCCGACGCCGACATGGACCTGGCCCTCGACGGCGCGCTCTGGGGCGCCTTCGGCACCACCGGCCAGCGCTGCACCGCCACCAGCCGCCTGATCCTCCATAAGGACATCCACGACGAGTTCGTCGAGAAGCTCGTGGCCCGCGCCAAAGAGCTCAAGGTCGGCGACGGCCTCGACGAGTCCGTCGACATGGGCCCCGCCGTCAGCGAGGACCAGCTCAAGACCGACCTGCACTACGTCGACGTCGCCGCCAACGAGGACGGCGCCGAGCTGGTCCTCGGCGGCAAGCGCCTGACCGGCGGCGCCTACGACAAGGGCTACTTCATCGAGCCCACCATCTTCACCGGCGTCACCCCCGAGATGCGTCTGGCCCAGGAAGAGGTCTTCGGCCCCGTCCTGGCCGTGATCAAGTTCCGCGAGTTCGAGGAGGCCGTCGAGATCCTCAACAACACCGAGTTCGGCCTCTCCTCCTCGCTCTACACCCGCGACGTCAACCGCGCCTTCAAGGCCATCCGCGACATCGAGGCCGGCATCACCTACATCAACGGCCCGACCATCGGCGCCGAGGTGCATCTGCCCTTCGGCGGCGTCAAGGGCACCGGCAACGGCCACCGCGAGGCCGCCTGGACCGTGCTGGACTTCTACAGCGAGTGGAAGACCGTCTACGTCGACTACTCGGGCAAGCTCCAACGCGCCCAGATCGATAACAAGTAGATAAAGTAACCCCCATCATATCCTCGCCCTCTCCCCTCTGGGAGGAGCCAGCCCACGGGCCGGGGTGAAGGGGGAACGGGGTAAGGTAGACGGTCTCCCAACGTTAACAAGGCGGGGCTCCATGCCCCGCCTTGTGTAAAAAAGAAGGGCGGAGTTTTATACCCCTCCCACCTAACAGATGTAGTTTCAATAGTTATCAACAATGACAGTATAAATAGCTAATTAATTTTCAGCATAATTAGGCATCAAATCGTCTATTATATTTTTGAGTTGTTTATATCTTTCTTTTTGGTTACATTTATTTATAGGTATTTTAAATTTTCCATACTTTGAGTATACTTCAGCTGGACACCCCCCCCTTTGCAATATTTAATATATTCACATTTTTGACAATCATATGAATTATCAACTACATCAAAGTTGTACTTATTGCGTTTATTTAGTATATCTTTGAGAGATTCTTGCGGATATTTTCCTAAAACAAATGAAACATTAGATGATGTATTTGCAAGATCGCATTTACCAAAAAACCCCTTGCAAAAGGATATTTCACCATTAGGTGATACTGCAATACCATTTGATATTCTTGAGCAAGCGTTGAACGAGTACCCCTCTTCTTCTAATTTGATATTACGTATTATTGTTGATATATAGTTGTTATAATTAATTGATTTTGCATATTTGACTGCCAATTTATAGCAGATCATATCAAGTTTATTGCTATCTATTGTTGGGGCCATCAGCTTAGCATATAAAGCGCGACCAGCTTGTACTAATGCACCTGAAGAAAACGCGCTTGCGCCACATTTTATTGCACAATTAATTGTATCTTCCAGATAGTAATAATTATCATTTGTAAGCACCATTGCCATGCCAAAGTTAATATTACTCTTTTTTAACGATTCTACCCCTCTAAGCATAGAATAAAAAGTATTAGCTCCACGTATATGCTCGTGTTGTTCTTTATTATGACCATCTAATGATACTTGAGCATAAATAACATTACACTGTGACATATATTTAGCAATACTATCATTGATAAGACATGCATTAGTAAGTATTTTTACAATAAAACCTTTATTATATATATATTTAAGTAGTTTATAAAAATATGGCTTTATTAGTGGCTCGCCACCACTAAATACAATTATTTTAAAATGATTATCAAATAACTCATCTACTAAATTTTTACATTCTTCATATGTTAATTCATTATCTAATGAATTACCTGCATTTACCATGCAATGTTTGCAGTTTAGGTTGCATTCATATGTTATATCCCACTCAACAGTCCAGTTGTTATAACCATCATGTTCTTTCATAAATCGTAAATGTTTAAGTTCGTGTATAAAATTATAGATATCATTTAGTTCAATATTATTGTTTTTGCTCAACTTACTTATAATATTATTAATATTATATCCTGCAAAAAGCATATTCGCTATAATGTAACCTTGATGATTTAACTCAACTCGCATACCAATATTCAAATTAGTTATATAATAGCGTCCATTGTTTTCGTTAATTATAACAGATGGGCATAATAAGTTATTATTCATATCAATATATCAGTTTAAGCGCCGAGGACGCATATCCTTGCACAACGATGGACAATTTCAATCACTCCGATAACCTTAGGTTTTTCGTTCTCATCTGCGGGCTTTCTCATCTTAACCTCCGGTAGTTAGGTTGTGTAACATAAGGCGATTTAAACGTATTATATGATGATTGTCTACAGACTATAGTCACCTTTTTTTTAAATTGCTATCCCCCCCCCTTGCCACATCGCCGCTCTCGGGTTATTATTATCGTGAGGCTTCAACCTACGGGAGGGTGGCGATGGACCCCCACGAATACTACTACGTCGAAGTCAAGATGAAGGACGGCGAGGTCTGCCGGGCCATGGCCATCGGCGACACGGCGGCCTGGATCTGCCCCTACTGCCACCAACTGATGATGGGCCGGCTCTCCCCGGACCCCAAGCAGCGCCCCACCAGGGCGCAGAAGTGCTGCTCGCGCCGCTACCTGATCCACGGCGCCCCGGGCAACGGCGATCACATCCGCTCCATCGAGGAATTCTAACTACCACTTGATGCCCGGTTGCGTTCAAGCCGGACTGCCAACCGGCTTCCACCCCACCCGGTCACTGTGTCGACACACCATCGCCCAACAAGTCGACGGGGCCGTAACGGCCCCGTTGCCTGTTGTCTCCGGCTCGGGTAAGATTGCCTCGACAACCTACGCGGGAGTGAAACGGTGCGGCGGAGCCTTGTGCTGATCCTGATAGTCTGCGCGGCGGCGGCGGCCCAACTCGATACGGGCAGCCTCCACCTGCGCCTGCTGAGCCCCCTCGGCGACCCCTACGGCGACGAGGGCGACGTCATCGACCGCGGAGCGCAGTTCGGCTTCCACGCGGGCTACGACTTCGAGCTGTTATCCGGCTTCTACCTCGGTCCGCGTATCGGCGGGCTGTTCTACCGCGACGGCCGCACGGAGGATTCCGCCGGCTTCAGCTACCACTCCGACCTGGACTGGGTCGAGCTGATCTTCGGCGGCGGACTGCGCTACCAGATATACACCGGCGGCGACCTCGAACCCTGGTTCGGTGTCGACGTCGGTCTCGGCTGGGCCAACCTCAACGCGACGCTAACCGTTAACACCGGCGGTCTCGAAAGCAGTTACGAGGACAGCGGCCAGGGGACCGGACTGGCCGTCGAGCTCCGCGGCGGGGTTTGCTACTGGCTCAGCCGGGGTCTCGGCCTCAGCCTGGCGGCGGAGTACCACCTCAACACCGTCAAGGAGCTGAGCTGGGAGGACGAGGACGGCGAGGTCCAGACCGGCGACCTCGAGGACAACCTCAACGCCCTGGGCCTCGGCTTCGGGGTCTTCTACCAGTTCTAACTCGGAACACTGTCGGCTCGCGGCGGGCTGACAGCAGCGCTATCGAGCTAACCCCCTGAAGCTGAGAACCCCCCCCGGCGTTCAATAGGTCAACGACACAGGCCCGGATTGGGGATGGGACCGGCGGGTGGCTGAACGGTGAAGAAAACGGGCGGTTCCCGGCTGGAACCGCCCGTTGCGCAGGTGAGGGGTCGGGATCCGACTCGACCCCCACGGTCAGTCGAGGCAATCGTAAAACGGGTGGTCCCGGCCGGGACCACCCATGGTCTCGAGAATGGAGGGGACCCAAATCCAGGCCCCCGTGGTGGCGGAGAAGGGACTCGAACCCTTGACGCCACGGATATGAGCCGTGTGCTCTGACCGACTGAGCTACTCCGCCGTACTCCGATCGCCGCAGGATTGCCGCGGAGGGGTATTATAGGCCACCGGCGGAGGGTTTGGCAAGCTAGTAGCCGTAGAAGTAGCCGAAATCGCCCATGGCGTTGTTGATGGTGTTCATGCAGTCCATGTGTTTCTGCATCATCAACCCGTTCATCGCCTCGTCGTACTCGGAACCGCCGCCGCCCTCGGCGTAAGCCTCGCCTTCGGTGTAGCCCGTACCCGAGGTGCCGCCGTCATCGATATAGCTCATGTAGATAAACTCGTCGTAGGCCGGTTCGTAGTAGTAGTAGCAACTGTCCGAGATCTCGAAGGCGAACAGGGCGTTTTTGTAGGGTTCGTACATGTAGACGACGCCGTACTCGTCCATGGCGTAGTACATCTGCGAGGCGTCGTCCCAGTACCACTCGTCTTCCTGGGCCGACACAGCGCCGGCCGACAACATCAGGAACAGCAGCGCTGATAGAGCAATTGGTATCCGCAGAAGTCTCCTCCAGGTTAGGGATTGGGTGAACATATTAAATTAGGGATTATCACCTAATTATGAACAAGCGCGAAGTATGGTCCTGAGAATGTATAGTGTGCTTTCGGCGTCTCGATGGATGAAGCTGAACGACCTTTCAGGGATCAAGAGTCCGAAGCTGTGCTTGAAGCCGTCGTGGCAGGCTTTTCGGCGGCGATGCGCTCGCGGATTAGCTTCTAGTAGCGATATGCCGTATTGCGCCGGCTGCCCAAATCCCCGGCGGCTCGGACGGTCGGGACGCCGAGCCGGAACAGACGGGCTGTCTCGCCGCGTTTTGCCGGCGGCGGCGCTTTGCGACGTTCCTGGGGACGACGCTTGAACAGCTTGCCGCGACACTCGCCTTTTTAACGTCCGTCGGCGCAGCGTTAGTGATGGCGGTAATTGCAGCTGGAACAGCTGGCGTGCCGGTACTCCGACCCGCACTTCCCCGCCACATTGCCCCCCGCGTCGGTGGCGAGCTGACAGACCCGTTCACGCCGCTGGAAGTATCCAACTGCAACAGCTGATGTTCAGCTTCTGTGATGATCCCTTAAAATATTGCCCGTCTCACCGGCGGCGACCAGCGGGATTGAAAAAAACGGGGAACCCGCGTGGGCTCCCCGGGAGGCGGTGTTCCAGTCGGGTCAGCTTTCGCGGTATCCCCGGCCTTCGGAATGCTTGTAGCCGCCCGGACTGCGGCCGTGGCGCGCCGTGATCATCGCCCGGCTGTGCAGCCTGGCCTGTCGATCGAGGGCGTGGTTGATGATCTGGCGCAGACTCCGGGCCTGCTCTTCCGCGTTCTTGCCTCCCTTGGGCCGGGTCATGGGCTCCTCCTGATGGCGGTTCTTCGTACTGGTGAATGAGTCCGTCGCCGGGTGTGCTATTGGTCACGTCAGCAAGGCTGTCTGGCCCCCTGGACGTGTGTCATCACCCAGCGTATACTACATATAACAAAACGGCAGTGATTGCAAGACAAGCAAAAAGCGGGCCAAGCGGGAGGATTCGTGGTCGTCATCTTGAAAAAAAGCGCCATAGCCTTGACAACGCTGGGGATAATCGTCGCAATACTCGTCTGGAGCGCCCCGGCCCAGGGACCCGAACTCCTCGTCGTCAGCACCCAGGAGGCCTACTGGCGCTACGAGGTGGCCGAGTTCTTCGCCGACGGCGTCGATCCGAGCGTTACCGAGCTCGTCGGCCTGCCGCTGCTCGACGGCGAAGCCGTCCCCGGTGTCAGCGGACTTGACGAAGTGCCCTTCAAACCGTTGGGAGACGGCCGCTGGCGGGCCTGCTGGGCCATGCCCTGGGACCCGGAGCTCGGCGGTTACGAGCTGCGCGTCGAGGGCCGCGACGCCGCCGGCGCGGTCGTCCAGACCACGACCGTGCCTTTTCGCCTCCGCGGCCGGGCTCCCGGCACCCGGGTCAAGCTGCCCCACTTCGCCCTGACCCTGGAGACCGACGCCGACTACTTCACCGCCGGCCTCCAGGGTCCCCGGTTGCGCGTCCCCGGCTGGAAGAACGTCATCGCATGGGCCGAATACGCCGGGGCCGATTCCTTCTGGTTCGGCGCCGCCCTCACCAAGGCCGTCTACAACCCCACCGCCGAGAACCCCTGGTACCAGCCCAACGTCGACCTCACCCCCCTGTTGGCCCGGGAGGCCCACCGCGCCGGGCTCGAGTTCGGCGCCTGGATCTCCGCCTTCTTCCCCTATGGCGCCCGGCGCCCCGCCATCGACTACGACTACTCGCGCAACTACGTCTTCCCCGAAACCGACGACGGCGCCGCCTCCTCCGAGGGTGAATTCTGGTGGACGCTCAACGCCAGTCTCAACTGCGAGCTGCGCAAGAGCCATCTCATCGCGATGGCCCGCCGCCTCGAGGCCGAGCCCCAGGTCGACTACATCGGCCTGGACTACATCCGCACCGGGCCCGGCGGCTACGAGCTGGTCAGCGACTTCGCCCGTGAACTCAACCTCGTCCCCTGGGAGGGCTTCCTCGAAGCACCCCTCGAAGAGCAGATGACCTGGCTGGTCGGCCAACTGCGCGGCCGCAACCGGGCGATGATCAACCTCTGGCAGTGGTGGCGCGCCTCCAAGGCCGCCCGAACCCTCAAGGAAGTGAAAGAGGAAGCCGGCGTAACAAAACCCTTCTGGTGCTTCACCCTCGGTTGGGAGATGGGCCACCAGCACGGCCAGGACATCCTGATGATGACCGACGCCGGCGCCGACTTCTGCGCCGTGATGATGTACGACGCCTCGCGCAACGAGTGGGACGGCATGACCACCGACTGGCGCGAGGCCTACCGCGACGGCCGCGGTAACGTCGTCGCCGGGGTCATCGCCGACCCGCCCCAACTCGAGAACCCCTACAACCCCCGCGCCCCCTACCCCCTCGAGCTGGGAAATCGCGCCGCCGAGGCCGCCTTCGAGCTCGCCCACGCCGCAGGCCCCTGGGACGACCTCCCCGAGCCCGAGTCCTACGCCGCCCTGCGCGCCGACGGCCTGACCGAGGGCCTGTTCCTCCACGACCTCGAGCGCATGGCCTACCGCAACGGCGGCTGGTGGCTGGCCGACTACGTCATCGCCGGGGCCGCCGCGATGAGCGAGCTCCGGGCCGCAACGGGCGATTGTCCCGTCACCCTCGAGGTCCACCGCCCGCAGCCCATCGGCGCCTTCCTCTTCGAACTCCCCGTCGACGTCACCAACATCTCCGGCGAGACCGTCACCAACCTCGAGGTGCGCTCCGAGCCCACCCGGTACTCCTCGGTCACCAAGGGCGGGACGATCGAGATCGGCGAGCTGGCCCCCGGCGAGACCGTTTCCGTCAGGCCCCGCTGGTACGCTTACGAGTACACCGCCGAGCACGCTCCCGCGGCCGGGGCGGTCTGGGGCGGCCGCTCGCCCCGCGAGCGGGCCTTCGCGATCAGGTATCAGATACCGTGGCAGGAAAAGGAGGAGGGGGAGGGAGAGTAATAATGCTTTACTATGGAATGATATCCGTGTAAAATTAGTACGTCATAAGTAAGCTAAGGACGTAAGTAATGAAA
>WJLX01000060.1 GCA_014728225.1 Candidatus Coatesbacteria bacterium
CAGTGCGAGTGTTGCATCGAGTCGCTGTGCATTAAACCGTTCTCATAAGATAAGTCAACCCTGTTCTCGTCTCAGCGCCCGCGTCAGCGGAACCTGATACGATCGACCCCAGTTTCCGCTCGATTCCAAGGAGGGGTGAAGCGTGAGGAAAATCCTCTTCGCAGCACTAACCGTGACCCTGGGAGCCCTCGTCGTTCTCTCCGGGTGCGATCCCGAAGACACCATGAGCGACTTCCCCGTCGCCCAGTACATGGATCAGGCCTTCAGCATCTTCGTCACCGACGACTCCTTCGATAACTACTGCGGCGCCCACGCCGTGCTGGATTTCGAGGGTGACGGCAACTACGGCGGCAACGTCGTCGTACCGACCTACATCACCGAGATGCCGACCATCGACGGCGTTCTGGACTACGATGAGTTCTGGAACCCCGAATACGGCGAGGCGACCTGGACCACCATCGATCTCGAGCACAAGCCCTACGCCTCGGGCTATGACGATCCCGAGAACGCGCCCAGCTCCGAGGTCGTCGACGAAGTCATGGCCACCGCGGGCATCAACGTCGCCGGCGGCAGCGGCACCCTATACATGGCCTTCCAGTGGACCGATCCCTCGGGCACCGACGACCACTACGAGAACCGCTGGCGCTTCTATAAGGACGGCCCCTACCCCGAGACCATGCTGCCCGTCGTCCTGCGGCAGGTCACCAACGGAATGGACCCTTGGTACGACGATTATCCTGACCTGTTCAATGATCCCGACTTCCCCTTCCCCGACGGTTTCAACCACGGCTACAGCTCCGATACCCTGGGCCTGGTTTGGGACATCTGGGGCGTCGAGGATCCCGAGGCCGATAACCCCATGCCCGCCCCCTCCGTCGACGGCTTCTTCGAGAACGGCTGGGACATCTGCTGGTATCAGGACGGCGACGAGTACGTTTGCAAGCTGACCCCGGACATGGGCACCTACGAGAACACCCCGATGCTCGACGTCTGGTGGTGGAGCGCCGCCCGCACCAACTGGCAGCCGCCCGAAATCCAGTCCTGGGCCTACATGGAGGATATGTACCAGACCTCCGAGGACACCGTCAACGACCACGGCGTCATCCCGGACAACGGCTTCGGCCCCTACCGCTACAACTACCAGATCACCAAGGCTGGCTCGCTGTACATCGAAAAGCCCCTGTTCAAGCATCAGGAGCAGCCCCAGTACCTGTTCTACCCGGACAACCCCGAGTGGATCTACATGGACTACATCAACTGGGGTAGCCAGCAGCCCGACATGTTCGGCCCGGGCAAGCCCTGGAAAATGGGTGACGAGGTACCCGGCTACGCCGCCCTCTCCAGCACCCTGGGCTCCGGCGGCGACGTGATCGCCAAGGCCTCCTTCGACGAGGAAACCGGTGTCTGGTCCCTCGAGGTGCAGCGCCTGTTCAACACCGACCAGGCCGACGACGCTACCCTCGGACAGTACCATCACACCAACTAGCCTGACCCGCGAACACCGACAAGCGGCCCCGCGGGGCCGCTTGTTTTTCATTGCGGGTTTGATCGGTCGATAGTTACCTCAGCCGAAGCAGCCTCCGCGGCCTCAATTCAGCTCGAGCTGGATCTCCAGTTCGAGATAGCCGCCCTGGCCCTTGTAGCCGGAGTCGGACCCGCATTTCATGCTCTTCTGGGCGAAGGCGGTGTAGTTGCCTTCGCGACTATATTGAAACAGTTTTATTCCGTTAGTACTCGTCCAACCAGTACGCACAAGCCCCTCACCTTCTAAATAAAGCTGAACGTTCGCGTTTGCAACAGGGTCGTTGTTGTTGTCACATACGTAAACTTCGACGAAACCGGGCGAGGCAACTTGCACATCCTCAATGCCGGTGCCCTCGTCACAGGCCGTCAGACCGCCGGCCCGGGCACAGCTCGTGGACGAAAAAACGTGCTTTGTGGTGGTGTTCATCGCACTAAGCCGCTTCTGTGCCGACGGACCTTGTCGGTCGATGAATGCTCGGTCGATGTATGCTCGGTCGATTTATGCTGAGTAAGTCATCAAAAAAGAGATCATCACAGAAGATGAACATCAGCTGTTGCAGTTGGGGTCTTCCAGCGTCGTGAACGGGTCTGCTGTCCCGCCACCGATCGAGGGGGCAATGTGGCGGGGAAGAGCGGGCCGGGGGAGCGGCACGCCAACCGTCCCGGCTGCAACCACCGTTACCCCTACCGCCGCGCCGAGGGACGTCAAAAGGGCGAGGGTCGCGGCAAGCTGTTCAAGCGTAGTCCCCGAGGCGCCGCAACGCGCCGCCGCCGGCAAAACGCGGCGAGATAGCGCGTCTGTTCCGGCTCTGTGTTCCGGCGGCGCAGGTCGTAACGGTCCCGGGCAGCTGGCGCGCTACGGCTTATCGCTACTGCAAGCGAATCCGCCGGCGCCTCACCGCCGCTCACCAGACCGCGCTGGATTCAATCGTCTACTCCGACGGCTGGAAGGCCTCTAACAAGCTCTCACTCAACGGCTTCCACCACAAGAGGATCAATCACCAGGAAGAGTTCGCCAACGGAAAGAATAATATCAATGGCATAGAGAACTTCTGGGGATACGCCAAACGACGGCTAAAGGCCTACCACGGCGGTTTCAAGCGCAACTTCAGTCTCTGTATCCGTGAAATGGAATTCCGCTTCAACCATCGAGACGCCGATAACACGCAAGATATTCTCAGGAGCATACTTCGCGCTTGTTCATAATTAGGTGATAATCCCAAAATATTCATCCATTATTGACGCTCATTATCAGTGACGTATTGTAATATCTTTTGCATTGCCATGGTATATGTATATCATTTAGAGACGCCGCCGCGGCGGGAGCTTAATCATTTTTTTGGCTATTGCCTGCTTGTAATACTCCAGGTTGGCACGAAAATTGCTGGTATCTAATTAGGAGTTCTAACACCGAATCGTCGGCCGCTCCCGGCCGCACCAATGCCAGCGAAAGGCGGTTTCCCACGATGAAGCGGAAGGTCAAGATACTAATCATCGACGACGACGCCATCTTTGGCAGGTTGATCAGCGAGGACCTGGCCGACAAGGGCTACGAGACCAAAGCCTGCGAGACCAGCGCCGAGGGTCTGCAGACCTACATCGACTGGCATCCGGACCTGGTGCTGCTCGATCAGAACATCCCGGACATGACGGGCATCGAGGTCTGCAAGAAGATCAAGGATCTCTCCCCGGAGGCCAAGGTGATCTTCATCACGGCTTTCGGTTCGTGCTGCTCGGCCGTGGAGGCCGTCAAGGCCGGCGCCTACGAATACCTGCTAAAACCCCTGGACTTCGACCAGCTCTATCTGGCCGTTCGCAACGCCCTGGAGCTCAAGGAGCTCAAGCACAAGGAATACATCCGCCAATATCAAAGCAGTCAGCGTCGCGAGCCGACGACGGACTTCGCCGGGGTCTCCCCGCAGAGTCAGAAGATCCAGCGCCTGGTGGAGATGGCGGCCCAGAGCGACGCCCCGGTGCTGATCACCGGGGAGACCGGCACGGGCAAGAGCGTCGTCGCCCGGGCCATCCATAAACTCAGCGCTCTCGACGACAACCTGATCAGTATCAACTGCGCCGCCATCCCGGAATCGATGATGGAGGCCGAGTTGTTCGGACACGAGAAGGGAGCCTACACCGGCGCCCACAAGCGGCGTCAGGGGGTCTTCGTCCTGGCTTCGGGCGGGACCCTGGTCCTCGACGAGATCGGCGAGATGCCCCTCTCCCTGCAGAGCAAGCTGCTGACGGTGCTGGAGGAGCGCCAGGTCCGACCCCTGGGCGGCGCGGTCAAAGTGCCCTTCGACACCCGGCTGATCGCCATCACCAACCAGGAGCTGCAGCGTCGGATCGAGAGCGGCGACTTCCGCCGCGACCTCTACTACCGCCTGGCCGTGGTGACCATCCACATCCCGCCGCTGCGCGAGCGCCCCGAGGACATCCCCCTGCTGACCCGGGAGCTGCTCAAGGAGATCACCGGCGGTCAGCTGACCGAGCTGCCCCCCAAGCAGCTGCGTCAGTTGCAGCAGTACTCCTGGCCGGGCAACACCCGGGAGCTGCGCAACATCCTCGAACGCTCGCTGATTCTGGAGCCGGCGACGCCCAAGCCGGCCAAGCTGCTGGAGGTCGGCGGTTCCCGACCGTCCGGTGACAACGGGCGCCCCGATATCGACCTGCGCCCGATGCAGCTGGTCGAGAAGGAGCACATCCTGCGCGTCCTCGACTACTTCGACGGTGACAAGCTCAAGGCGGCCAGTCAGCTGGGCATCTCGCTGTCCACGGTTCACCGCCGCTTGAACCGCTATCGGCGCGAAGGCTTGAAAATCTGACCCTTATCATATTGAACGCGTTGTGTCATAATGAACGTCCTTCTGCGATGCTCAGCGGTTGTCGACGACCGAAACCGGTATCATCCATGTTCACCGGGACCGTCGGCGCCGCTGCAGCGG
>WJLX01000061.1 GCA_014728225.1 Candidatus Coatesbacteria bacterium
CCGCCGGCCGTCGGCTTATCGGTGTAGCTGGTCGGGTCGAGCTCGGCCCGGCGAGCGGCGGCGTGGCGCCGGCGGATTCGCTTGTCGTAACAATAAGCCGTATTACGATGGCTGCCCAGGTCCTTGGCGACCCGCGCCGCGACGGTAGTGATGGCGGTAGCTGCAACTGGGACGGTTGACGTGCCGCTCCCGCGACCCGCTCTTCCCCGCCACATTCCCCCCCTCGATCGGTGGCGGGATGACAGACCCGTTCACGCCGCTGGAAGAACCCAACCGCAATAGCTGCTGTTCATCTTCTGTGATGATCACAAATATTATCTGGGTATTTGTCGGTCCATCGCCGTTACTTGATCGCTTCAGGAAGGTATTGCTGCTCCAGCTTGATCTATCTCGGATCAATGGGCCATTGGCCCCGGGGACGTTAATCTAGGCCTCACTCGCGGTGCTGGAACATCCGCAGCGAGTCGATACCGCCGCCGATGCCGACCGAAAGCGGATCGAGGACATCCCGGCGGCGTATGACCGCTCGGCTGAGACGTCATGAAAACGGGACCGCCCGAGGGCGGTCCCGTCGCATCGGGCCGGCCGGGTTAGCGGCTCAGCGATAGACCTTGTGCTTCTCCTCGCCGCGCAGCACGCGCAGGGCGCCCTTGGCCAGGGCGCAGAGTTCGTCCTCACCCGGATAGACCAGGAGCTTGCCCAGCCATTCCAGCCGTGGCGTCAGCAGCTCCATCACTGTCTCGTTCTGCGAGATGCCGCCGGTGACCACCACGGCGTCCTGTCCGCCGTTGAGCACCGCCGCCATCGCGCCGCACTCCTTGGCGATCTGATAGGTCATGGCGTCGAGGACCAAGCGGGCCTTCTTGTCGCCCTTGCGCATGGCCCGGGCGGCTTCGCGGGCGTCGTCGGTCCCCAGATAGGCCTTGAGGCCGCCGTTACCCACGACGCGCTTCTTCAGCTCGGCGGCGGAGTAGCGGCCGGAGAAGCACAGCTTGATCAGGCCCGTCGTCGGCAGACTGCCCGAGCGCTGGGGCGAGAAGGGGCCGCCGTCGTTGGCGTTGTTGACGTCGACCATCCGTCCGTCGCGATGGGCGCTGATGCTGATCCCGGTGCCCAGGTGGGCGATGATCAGCTTCAGCTTCTCGTAGGGCTGGCCGAGATCGGCGGCAGCCATCCGCGCCGTGGCCTTGAGGTTGAGGGCGTGGGACAGTGAGCGACGCTCCAACTCGGGGATGCCCGAGACGCGGGCGATGTCGTCGAACTCGTCGACGCTGACCGGATCGACGATGAAAGCCGGGATGCCGTTGGGATGGGCGATCCGCTGGGCCAGCATGCAGCCGAGGTTGCTGGCGTGATCCGCCGCCACGTTACCTTCGCGCACATCGCTGAGCATGGCGTTGTTTACCTTGTAAGTCCCCGAGGTCAGCGGCTTGAAGGCTCCGCCGCGGCCGACGACGGCGCTGAGATCGCCCGGTTCGATGTCCACCTGCTTGAGGACGTCGATAATCAACTGCTTGCGGTAATCGAGCTGGTCGAGAATGCTGTTGAAGTCCATCAGATCGTCGGTGTGGTGGCGGACGATCTCAGTGAAGACCATCTGCTCGCCGTCGAACACGCCGACCTTGGTCGAGGTCGCTCCCGGATTGATCACCAGTATCTTCTCAGCCATCGTCGCTACGCCTCCGGTCGCTCGCGCTGGAGAGTGGATGAATGCAGTCGACACACCGCCGCTAACGGGACGATGTGACAGGTTCAGCTACTTACGCAGGTTTATGAAGCGGCGTTTCCCGGTCGCGGGTACGCCGCTCGACCACGGTCTTGCCAACCCGTCTACAGTCTAACCGTTGACGGGGTGATTTCCAACCGCGCCCGGCATCATTCCTCGACTGGTCGGTTCTTGGGTTCCACGCTGGCGATGGCGTTCTTGAGGAATTCCAGCTTCACATCGCCGGAAACCCGGATGGTGACCAGGTTGTCACGGTCATCAACCCCCACCACGGTGCCGCGCAGGCCGCCGATGGTAACCACGCGATCGCCCTTGGCGATGGCGTCGATCATCGCCTGCTTCTTCTTCTCCTTGCGCCGCTGGGGCAGGATGATCAGGAAGTAGAAAATGGCGATGACGATGACGAAGGGCAGGATCATCCCCAGGATGCCGCCACTGTCGCCTTCAGCGCCGCCACCGCCCATCGCGAGTACGAGATCGGTAAACAAGGAGCCGCTCCTCGGCTGTGGTTGTTAGCTGAACTGCAGGGAAACCGCAAGGTGTTACTTCGCAGGGGCGGAGTTTAGCAAAGCCCGCCCGGAGGGTCAACCGTGCGCCGTGTTCACACCTCCGCCGTCGCAGATGCACCGCCACACTGCGGCGGCCCCCGGAAAACAGCCACTGGCAAAGATGCGGCCGAAGCCCCGCCGCGCGCGCCGGAACCGGCACGGTTTTTGCGGAGGCGCACGGCCGCCGCCGTCCGGACGGGCGCCGAGATGCAAAAACCGTGCCGGTTCCGGCGCTGACGATGACGGCACCGGTCGCGGAAGGGGGTTTTCCGGGGGCCGCTCGTGTTATCACCGGTGAGGCCGCTACTCGATGTCCTCCCACAGATCGCGCTTGATGGTCAGCTCCTTGGGCATGGTGAAGATGAAGCGGCTGCCCACCCCCAACTCGCTCTCCACCCAGACTTTGCCGTGGTGACGATTGACGATGGCCCGGGTGATGGCCAGGCCCAGTCCCGTTCCGCCGTAGTGGCGCGTCAGGGTGGAGTCGACCTGATAGAGGCGGTCGAAGATGCGCTCGAACTCGCTCTCCGGGATGCCGATGCCGGCGTCGGCGACGGTGAACTGATAATGGCCGTCCTGCTCGACGGCGGAGATGGTCACGGACCCTTCACCGATGGTGAACTTGTTGGCGTTGGAGAGCAGGTGGTAGAAGATGGTGTGCAGCTTGGCCTTATCCACGTTGAGGATAACCGGCTCCTTGGGTAGATCGAGAACCAGTTTCATCCGCGGCGTGTCGAGGTATTTCTCCTGGTGTTCGAAGAAGTCCTCGAGCATTTTGGAAACGTCGGTCCGTTCGAGCTCGAGCTCGTACTGGCCGGATTCGAGCTTCAACAGGTCCAGCAGCTCGTTGATCAGCTTGGTCAGATGGTCGGATTTCTCGATGATCGTGCCGAGAAGATCGAGTTGTTTGTCGTTGACGTCGCCGATGATCCGGTTGAACATCAGCTGGGCGTAGCCCTTGATCACGGTCACCGGAGTGTTGAGTTCGTGACTGACCATGGAGACGAAATCGGACTTCATCTGATCGAGCTTGACCAGCTCCTCGTTGGCCAGGGCCAGGGCCAGGGCCTTTTCGCGCAGCTCCTGGTAAAGGTTGATGTTGTGCAAGGCCTGGGAGAGCTGGTCGGCGACGGTCTCCAGGGCCGAGATGTCGGCGGAGTCGAAGGCGTCGACCCGGGAGGACTGGAAATCCAGCACGCCGACAGCCTCGCCCTCGATCAGGATCGGGATGCAGAGTTCGCTGCCGACCTCGAAGACCTCGACGGGCTGGATGTAGCGGTTTTCATCGTAGACGTCGCCCACGTATTTGGTCGTACCGGTGGTGGCCGCCCAGCCGACGATACCCTGGTCGCGATAGAGGCTGTAGCCGACGGAGATCAACACTTCGTAGAAGCCGCGGATGGCCTCGAGGACCAGCTCGCCGGCGTCCTGATCGAGGAGGAAGACGGCGACGTTGTCGTAGGCGCCCGAGTCGTACAGGGCCTCGACGGTCTGCTTGATCAGGGTCTTGCGGTCGAAGGACGACAGGGCCAGGCGGCCGAGCTTGTTGATCAGCTTGAGCTGCTCCTGGCGGCGCAGGATCTCGCCCTCGGCCCGCTTGGTGGCGGTGACGTCGTGAAGGGAGCCCTGACAGCTGTCGGAGGCTTCACCGATGGGATCCCCGGTACTGGACTTGCGCTCGATGTTGAGCTGGACGATCCGCTCCTCGCCGTCGGCGGTCAATAAGCGGAACTCGACCTCCTGGCGTCCCAGGCCGGAATGGACGCGCTCCAGGGCGCGCCGGATCTCGTCACGCTGCTCCTCGACGACCAGCTCGGTCAGCTCTACCTGGAGCAAGGCGGCCCGGGTATGACCGGCCAGCTCGCAGAAGCGTTTATTCACGTTGGTCAGGCGCAGGTCGTCATCGAGGACGAACAGGGCGTCGGAGGCCTCGCTGAACAGGGCGCGGTAGCGCTCGCGGGATTCCTGCAGCCGCTGCTGCAGGCGGGCGGTGGCGATGGCCTGGGCGGCCAGGCTGGCGAAGGATTCCAGGGGCTGGATACTGGCGGCGGTTGGAACGCGGCCGTCCTCGGGATCGTCGACGGAGATCAGGCCCAGGAACTCTCCCTGCTGGCCGACCAGGGGCACGAAGAAGAAATCGTCGGGGCTCCAGTCCTCGAAGCGGTCGGCCTCGACCCGCGAGGGCACACTGAGGCCGCCCAGCACCTCCAGACCCAGCTCGCCGGGCAGGTAGTAGCAGCGTCCGATCCGGTGGGCCACGGCCTGGATGCGCTCTAGTTGCTCGGCGGTGAAGGCCTCGGCCTGCAGCAGGGCCTGGACGTCCTCCTCGTCGATGTTGGCGAAGGCGAAGCGGTGCAGCACACCGTCTTCCATCAACGAGAGGACGGCGCGCTGGAAGGTGGAATAGTTCGTGATCGCATTGACCACCCGCTGGCAGATGTGTACCAGATCGACCTCGCCGAGGATCTCGGCGCCGATCTGCTGGAAATCGCGCAGCCGGGCGTAGGCTTCGTCCAGCTCATCGAGGGTCCGGCGCCGGCGGTGCTCGCTGCGTGAGGTGGCCACGGCCTGGGCCAGGTAGATGCCGAAGGTTTCGTAGTCCTCGAGGGGCAGATCGTCGCGGCGGCTCCAGAGGAGGGCGGCGCCCTCGAAGGTCTGGGAACTGAACAGGGGGCAGACGACGGCGTCGATGACGCCGTGCTCGGCCAGCTTGTGCAGCAACTGCTCGGCGACGTCCTCCAGGCCGTCGGACAGGGATTGGTCGGCGCACAAAACGGCGGGGCCGCGCAGGCGGCGCACCTTGTCGACGGTATGGGCGTACAGTTCATCGGAGCCGTCGGTGTCGCGGCTCAGACGCTCCAGGATGCGTCGTGCCCCGGGGACGTCGTCGTTGTAACAGGTGAAGACGCGCTCGGTGGTTGACGTCGAGCCCTCGTCATCCTCGTCGACGACCAGCACCTGTACGGCGTAGAGATCCAGCGCCGCGGCGATATTGTGCGAGACCGGCTGCAGAACCTCTTTCAGCTCACCGCCGCTGGTCAGGGCGCGGTTGATGCTGCGCAGGCCGTCGAGGGCCCGGCGACGTTCGTCCCGCACGCGGTCCAGACGCTCGTCCAGCTCCTCGGCCAGCCGGCGGGACTGCCGGCGCCAGAGGACCAGACCCAGTACGACGGTCAGCAGCACCAGACCGCCGAAGATCAACCAGTGCTGGCGTTGGGCCGCGGTGAAGGGCCCGAGAACCTCGTCCCACTCACTGACCGACAGCAAGAGGAAGTCCTCGCCGCCCAGACCGAAGGGTTGGAAGGTGATGACCAGATCTTCGTGCGGCCCGCCGTAGCCGGCCAACAGACTCGACGGCACCCGGTCCACCCCGGGCCGCCCCGTCGCGATCCGCAGACGCAGCAGCTCCAGACGGGCGTCATCCCCGTTATCGCCGGCGGTGAAGAACTCATCCAGCAGGTCCAGCTCTCGGCAACCGTAGATAACCCGGGTGTCGCCGTCGAGAAGCAAGCGACGGCAGTCCGGACCGCCGTCGGTGATCAACTGCTCGGTGAAGGCCGTCAGGCTGACCACGCCGACCAGGACGCCGGCGAAGTCGGTGTTGTCGACGGGGACGTTGATGCTCAGATAGACCTTGTCATCCTGGACGAAGGGGCGGGAGACGACGGTACGCTCTTCGGTGAAGGCCCGGGCCATCGCCTCGCCGGCGGCGCAGTATCCCTGACCCGAACCGTGGAGGCGGCGGGTGCTGACCGCGGTCTGATCGGGCAGGCGGTAGACCCACTCGCCGTCGAGATTGCTCAGCAGGAGGCGCTCCATCGCCGAGATCCGGTCCAGGCTGGTGTGACGGTAGATAATCCGCATACCGCTCTCGAGGGCGGCGCGGTTCGGCACCGTCGCCGGCTCGGCCAACGTCCGCAACGAGGACTCGTAATCACGGTAGTTCTCCGCTATCGCCCCGGCGATACTGCGGTTGACGCTCTGCTCGCCGGCGTAATGCGTCGCCACGGCGCGCTCGCGCACCGACCGGTCGAGAACCACGCCGATGGTGGTGATCACGATCAGCAGCAGGGGAAACACGATCCAGAGGTAATGCTGGAAACGCTTCATCGATCCGGGATTCCCAAGGGTGGGAGGCGGGTTTGCGGGTGCAAGGCGACCGCTAAACCCACGCCTACGGCCGCCTACGGCCGCCTACGGCGCAGATAAAGCTATAGAGTAGCATAACGCCGGGGGCTTTGGGAATGCCCCCGGCCCGGCCCTTGCGGCCCCGTCGCCGCCCGCCGTCCTCAGACCAGCAGCGGGGTGACGAAGTAGACGATGAAGCCCGCCGTCACCACGTACATCAACGGATGGACCTCACCGAAGCGGCCGCGCAGCAGCTTGAGGAAGGTGAAGGTGATGAAGCCGATGCCGATGCCGTCGGTGATCGAGTAGGCCAGCGGCATGACGATGATCGTCAGGAAGGCGGGCAGGGCGGTGTCCCAGTTCTCGAAGTCGATCCGGGTCACCAGGGAGGCCATCAGGAAGCCGACGATGATCAGGGCCGGGGCGGTGGCCTGGGACGGGATGACGGCGATGACGGGGTGGAAGAAGATCGCCGCCAAGAAGAGGACGCCGACGGTGATCGGCGTCAGGCCGCTGCGTCCGCCGCTGGAGATCCCCGCGGCGCTCTCGATGTAGGTGGTCACGCTGGAAGCCCCGGCCAGGCCGCCGAAGGCCGCCGCCAGGCTGTCGACGAGAAGGATCCGCCGCAGGCGCGGGATCGAGCCGTCCTCGCCCAGGAAGCCCGCCTTCTCCCCGATGGCCACGATCGAGCCCATGGTGTCGAAGAAATCGGTCAGCATGACCGAGAAGATGGTCAGCACCCCACCCAGGACGCCCAGGACGCCGAAGATGGGCTCGAACTCCACGGCGGCGAAGGTGCTGAAGTCAGGAGCCGCCAGGATCCGCTCGGGCAGCACCGCCGTCCCGGGAGCGAAGCCCAGCTCCCCCGGTCCGGCGATGTAGTTGGCCCCGGTGGCCAGCAGCGTGGTGAACAGGATGCCGATCAGGATCCCGCCGCGGACCCCCTTGGCCAGCAACACCCCGGTGACGAACAGGCCGAGGATGACCGTCAGCACGGGAAAGCTCCACAGCTCGCCCAGGGAGACCAGGGTGGCCGGATCGTCGACGATGATCCCGCCGTTCTGCAGCCCCATCACCGTCAGGAACAGGCCGATGCCGACGGCGATGGCGTGCTTGAGCGGCAGGGGGATGGCGTGCATCACCCGCTCTCTGACCCGGGTCAGCACCAGGACGGTGATTACCAGCCCCTCGATCAGGAAGACGCCCATGGCGGCCCCGAAGCCGCCCAGTTGATGGGCCAGCGCCAGGGCGATGGCGTTGAGCCCCATCCCCGAGGCCAGGGCGATGGGGTAGTTGCTCAGGGCGCCCATCAGGATGCACATCAGGCCCGAGGCCAGGCAGGTGGCGGTCACTCCCGCCGAAACCGGCCAGCCGATCTCGGGCGCCGCGCCGAAGGCGTTGAGGAACTGCGGATTGACCACGACGATGTAGGCCATCGTCAGAAAGGTGGTCAGTCCGGCCAGCAGCTCGCGCTTGACCGTGGTGCCACGCTCGGTCAGTTCGAAGGTCCGCTCCAGCCAGGCCATCGCTTTTCGTCCTCCTCAAGCTAACACGCATCGACAGTAACGGGCATAAGTTGTCACAGTCGGGCTAATGATAGCAGGAGGTTACGGGCGTGGACAAGCGCAAAATGGCCGCCCGCGGGCGGCCCTGCCAATGCCGAACAACAACCGGAGGGTGAGAGGTCACTCCAGAGTCTTGATCGTGCCCCAACTGGCCGGCTCGACGGCGCTGGGGGTGTAGTCCAGCTCCAGCTTGGGCCGGTAGTCGGCGTCATCGGTCTCGCCGGACTGGGTGGAAAGCATCTCGTCGACGCCGCCGTTGTCGA
>WJLX01000062.1 GCA_014728225.1 Candidatus Coatesbacteria bacterium
CGACTAATCTACCGGTCGGTTGCTTGTTGATGTGCCACTTCACGGCCCGTTTTCAGGGACGGAACACCACAGCCCATCGCGTGTGTTAACAGTGTGTTACACACAGTCAGCGCTCCGAACACGGTAGACGATTCCCGGGGGTTGTTAGTGCCGTTAGTGGAGCGGACAGCCCCGGATTGGCGGAACCCCTTTCGCGATGCTGACGCCCCTCAAGCCCCGCCATACCAAACAGTCCGCCTGAAGCTCTACCTGCCGACCATCTTTCTATGATTCTATGATTATGCTCTTGATATGAGTGGGTCTGCTGCCGATACATGATCCAAAAACTAGACCGCCGGGTGTCGGCGGCTTGCAAGGCGGATGGCGCTGCTAACCCCCAACAGGTTCGACATCGACTGCTCCCCGGCGCCCGGGTCCACCCCGCCGGGCAACCCAGGTGACGGCCGCGAATCGACCCGGCTCAGGCGCCGACGGCTGGATCACCCGTGGAGTAAGGCCGATCTCGACTGTAACGGCACCGCAGACGCCTTTCCAGCGTCCCATCGAGGATCGTCCGACGGGCGGCGCCGACGCTGAAAACAGACACCGGTAGACCGCACCACTGCGCCGGGATGGAGTGACCGGTTCCAAGCCTTGGGAGGCAAACCATGTTAGTCAACCCCCGCCGCATTCCAGTGTTCTTGTTGCTCCTGGCCGGGGTTGCCCTGGGAGACGCCGGCTGGCTGGACTATTACCATCCCGTGCCGCAGCCTGTCCTAGGCGAGCTGGAGAGCGGGCACCCCGCCGTCGAGCTGGTTTCTCTCACCGCGACCCTCACCCTGGGCGTTGAGGTGACCCTCGAAGCCCGCTACGAACTGTACAACTCCGGTCCCGCGACCGAAGTCGAGCTGCACTTCCCCCTCCAGAGCTCGCTGACGACATTGATCGCCGACCCCGCCGATTTCGGCGTCATCGACCCGACCACGGTCATCGAGGAGCGCGAGGAGTTGGCCGCGCCGCCCTTTCCCTGCCGGATCCGCCGCGACGCCGGGACCCTGGAATGCACCTTCCAGCGCGAGCGGACCCTGAGCTTCGAAGACGCCTTCGCGGAAGCCGACAGCGGCAACGACGCCCGTCCGGTCGAGGAGAGCTGCGAAACCTACGCCCGCTGCCGTCTGGAGCTCGCCGACGGTGAAAGCGCCGTGCTGCGGCTCAGTGAAACCGCCCCCTGGAACGGCAAACACTTCGAGGCCTCGCTGGTTTACTCCCTCGAGTCGGCCCGTGATTGGGCGGGAACCCTCGAAGGGGGGCGGATAGTCCTCCAGCCCGGCGCGGGCTTCGACTGGAACGGCGTCTGGATGTACAGCTCGGCGGGGCTGCCGCCGGGGAACGAAAACGCTGAAAGCGTCGTTTGGGAGTTCGCAGAGCTGAGCGGGACCCCCGATGACGAGGTCCCCCGCGTCGTCGTGTTGGCCAGGCATCCCGCCGATGAACGCCCCTCGCTGACCGGCACGGTCACGGCGCGCCGCGGCGTCAACTTCCGCAGCGAGCCCAACCCCGCGGCGGAGCGGGTCCCGGGTCACGAAAAACTGGAAAACGGCGAGCGCGTCGAGGTGTTCGGCCGGGTGGGCGACTGGTGGCGCGTCGAGGATGCCGCCGACCGCTCGGGCTGGCTGCGCTGGCGCTACGTCGATCCCGACACCGGCGAGCTGCAGCTCTACGCCACCCTGAGCGGCGCCTGAGTTTCGCCCCTGGACGCTGTCCGGCGCCGACCGTCATCATTACACCCAAGGGGCTGCGAGGAGGCAAACCGATGCTGAAACGTTACCCGCTGATCATATTGCTGGCGGCCGCCGCGACACTGGCCAACATCGCCCCGGGTCGCTGGGTCGAGCCCTCCAGCTATCCCGTCTCCCGTGAGCACCCGGCGATCACCATGGCCGACGAAGAGGTCTGGGTATGGTTTTGGGAGGACGTGGTCCTCGTCGAGGCCTGGTACGACATGCTCGTCCAGCGGGATTTCGGCCGCAGCCGACTGTTCCTGCCGATGTATTTCAGCTATCCAGAGCTGCCCGAGTTGGGCGACTTCGAACCCTGGGTCGAGGTTTCCATCGACGGCGAAGCGATTCCGGCAACCGCCGCCCTGCGCGAGCAGCGGGTCGACGGCGAGACCGTCGCCGTCCTGGTCCAGGCCGAGTTCGCCCACGACTTCGAGCCCGGCGTCAGCCGTATCGAGGTGGCCTACCTGGCGCCCTACGTCTGGCGCGAGACCGCCGACGGGCTACGGGGCTGCTTCGAGTATCCACTGGGCACGGGGGGCGCCTGGCGCGAGCCCATCGGTCACGGCGTCCTGCACCTGGCGCCGGGCCCCGGGGCCGACTGGGAGCTGCTGCACGATTACGGCGACTACCACCTGCCCGAGCCCGAGGTCGGCGAGAAGGAGATCCGCTGGGAGTTCACCGAACTCGAGCCGCCGCCGGAGACCGCCTACTGGATCCTGCGCTGAGGGGATCGGTCGACCACTAGCGGTCGTAAGCACTCGAACGCTACGGGCTCCCCGGGATCATTCACGCAACTGTCATCAAAGGTGTACAGCAGATACCGCTGGTGAGTTCAACAATCGGCGTGCTGCGGCTTGTCTTTACGCGAACGTGGAGGGGGCGGAGCCCAGCATCAGCACGTTGCGGCCGCTTACCTTGTCTTTGCGCGGATGTGGAGGGGCTCCACCGCGGGAGGAAAGAAAGCGACCGGTCTGTCGAGTCACCCGTCCGCACTACCGGTATCATCAAGGGATCTACGCAGGTGCTGTTCGGTCCGGTAGCTCAATCGACGCCGTAACGGCCTGTCAGTCAGGCGGTTTTGGATCGCCGGTCGTTCGCTTCAGCGGGCCGGACCGCGCAGGATCCGGTCGTGACGGACCGGCAGGCGGTGGCGAGGGCAGTTTCGGGCTGTTCATCGGGGTGAGTTCGTCAGGTTCATGCGCGTGTGATAATCCCCTAACGAAACCCCCGTGCTGCGGGAGAGCGGCCTCGCCAATAGGGCGGCTGCTTGTCCGCAGGCGGGAAGCAGGGCGGGCCTGGCGCTGGGCGGGACTCGAGCTTGGCTGGAGAACGGCGGAGCGCTCCAGCCCCGCCGCTGTTTTTTTGCACAGTTGAAGTGACCCTCGGACCCGGCGTGGGGGCATGTTGACCGCCGGGGGTCGTTGACCTAAAATGAACCCGGCTGAAACGCTCGACCACTTCCCGACCTCCACCACGTCCGCCGAAGGATCCCCTTGTCCGACATCGCCACCTTCTCCCAGGTCCGCAAGCGCTACCCCCGAGGCGTCCTGGCCCTCAAGAACGTCAGCCTGGGCATCCCCAAGGGGGAGTTCAACTTCCTCACCGGTCCCTCCGGGGCGGGCAAGACGACCTTCCTGCGCCTGCTCTTCGGCGAAGAGCGCCCGACGGGCGGCGACCTCGTCGTGCTGGGTCACGACATGAACCGCCTGCGCCGCCGCCAACTCCCGCCCCTGCGGCGACGGATCGGCATCGTCTTTCAGGACTTCCGTCTCTTACCCGGCCGCACCGTCGTCGAGAACCTCGACGTCGCCCTGCGGGTCCGCGGCCTGGCCCGCGAGCAGCGGCGGCGGCGGATCGAATCGATCCTCAGTATCGTCGAGCTGAGCCACCGTTCCGACGCCTACCCCGAGGAGCTGTCCGGCGGTGAGAAGCAGCGTGTGGCCATCGCTCGGGCCCTCTCCGGCGACCCCGAGCTGCTGTTGGCCGACGAGCCGACGGGCAACCTGGACCCGGAGCTGTCGCTGAAAATCATGGACCTGCTGCGGCGGATCGCCGCGCGGGGCACCACGGTGCTGGTGGCCACCCACGACTACGAGATGGTCCGGCGCATCCAGGCCCGGGTTATCCACATCGAGCACGGCGAGGTCGTGGTCAAGTGAGCGAGTCGACCTACATCCGCTGCACGGTCTGCGGCGCCGTCCTGCCCGCCGGAACCCGGATCTGCCCCCTCTGCGGCGTCAAGCTGATCCTCGGCGAAACCGCCGAGTGCCTGGCCGACGATGAGGTCGTCTGCCGGCGCAACGCCCCGCCGCGACTACGCCAACAATACTTCCGACGGCGCCGCGACGCCTATTGACGATGCCCTACTGTCCCGAATGCGGCACGGCCCTGCTGGGGCGCGAGGCCTACTGCCCGGCCTGTGGCTCGGAGCTGAGCGCCTACGGCGGCGGCCGAGGCGCTCCGTCCACCGGAGCCGGCGACGATGAACCCGCCGCGAACGGCCCGGGCGTCACCGTCGCCGAAGCAGGCATCTCGCCCCCCGGCGAGCTGGCCTACGAACAGTACGGCCGCATCTGCCTCAGCCGGGCCGACGGCGGCGACAAGAGAGTGCTGGCCGAGGGCTACAAACCGGTCTGGTCCCCCGAGGGTTCCCGGCTGGCCTTCGCCGACGCCTTCCACCCCTTCGATCTCGTCGTCCTCGCCCTCGACGGCGAACGCAGTGTCGTGGCGCGGAACCTGGCCCATCACGACTACGTCCTCAGCCGCGACGGCGCTCTGATCGCCTTCCGACGGATGAGCCTGCGCTACGACCCCTGGATCTGGACGGTCGACACCAGCGGCGCCGAGAAACCCCACCGGCTGGTCAAGGGCATCGCCCCCAGTTGGGGCCCGGACGGTCGACGACTCTGCTTCACCTCCAACGACTACTACATCTACGAGGAGGCCCGCTACCGCCACGGCGTCTACTTCGTCGATGTCGCCGACGGCGCCGAGGAGTTCGTTTGCCCGGGCTACTGGCCCAACTGGTCACCCGACGGCCGGACGATCGCCTACAACAACGAGGGCCTGATCCTGCTGATGGACGCCGACGGCTCCAACCGCCGCGAGCTCATCCCCGGCCTCTATCCGGAGTGGTCACCCGACGGCCGCTTGCTGACCTACTTTAAGCCCGCCGACGGCTACGCCAACTACGTCTACGAGCTGGAAACCGGTGACGAGGTCCACATCGGCACGGGCTACGACCCGAGCTGGTCGCCGGACTCCCGCTGGCTGACCTACCACCGCGACGACCGGGTCTACCTGACCGAAACAGCCACAGGGACCGAGTACCTGCTGGAACGTAAGGCAGCCGCCACCCCGGCCTGGCGACCCTCAAGGTGATATCGCCTTGCGCGATAACTTCAACGAACACTCGGATATCGACCTGCTGGTGACTTGCGCCCCGGACGTTCAAGGGGGCAGCTTCGACCATAGCGCTATCGAAGATAACCTCAACAACACACTGAAGCGACAAGTAGTGCTGGTGAGTGTACGGGCGGTGCAGAGAAGCCCCAACCCCTTCCGGCGCCGAGCGATACTTGAATGCACCAGGTGTATTCATGCAGCCTGAGAGAAAACGGGCCTCACAGAAATCGATCACAACAGCTCGCCAAGGCGTTCTGGTAAAGACAATGGGCGACTTGTTTGTCAGACCTAGTCTTGTTTTCTAGCAGTGTCCGGGTCTGAGCGGCCTTCGGCGGCGAAAGACCGCTTGCGGCGGCCCGGGACTGGTTGATCCGTCAGTTGTGGCTGATAACCCCCTTGGCGGGTGACGCCTCTCTGCCGTCAACGGCATCCGGATCAGACGGCTCAGCGAACGAGCGGCAAGGCTGATTATTGGTGAATGATACCCGGGGAGTTGTCGGTGTTGTCACGCTTGTTGCTCACCGCCTGCGGCGCGGTGCTCCGCAGGCGGGCAACAAGCGCGCCAACACCTTGGTGCTCGATCCGACCGAACCCTCTTCGTCCCGACGCGAGAAAGGCTGAATCTTGGGCAACCTGGGCTACTACATCCGTGAGGGTTTTTCCGGTCTGCGCCGCGGCGGTGGTGGCAGCGCCGGCGCCGTGCTGACCGTCGTGCTGGCCCTGCTGGTCATCGGCGTCGTCCTGTTGGTGGTTCACAATCTTCAGCTCGCCGTGGCCGACGCCCGCGAGGAGGTCCGCGTTGAGGTCTACCTTTCCGCTGAGGTCGGCCCGCAGCAGTTGTCGCCGACGGAGGAGCGGATCAAGGCCGTTCCCGGCGTCGGGCCCGTCGATTACATCTCGCCGGCGGCGGCCCTCGAGGAGCTGCGCCGCATGCTGGGCGAGGACGCCTATCTGTTGAGCGAGATCGAGGAGAACCCGCTACCGGCCTCCTTCCGCGTGACGCTGGAGGATGGTTGGCAGACCGACGACAAACTGGCCGAGGCCGCCGGTCGCCTGGAGGCGATCCCCGGGGTGATGCGGGTCTCCTACGGTCGGGAGTGGGTCGAGTCACTGACCGAGATCGTCCGCCTGGCCGGGCTGATCGGCGTGGCCATCGGCGGGGTGTTGGTCCTGGCCGCCCTGCTGGTCGTCGGCAACGCCGTCTCGCTGAGCGTCTACCACCGGCGCGAGGAGATCGCCATCCTCAAGATCGTCGGCGCTCCGTCGGGCTTCATCCGTCGCCCCTTCGTCTTCGAGGGCTTCCTCGTCGGCTTGCTGGGCGGAGGGTTGGGCGTCGGCATCCTCTACCTGCTCTACACCCTGGCCGGGCCGTTGCTGGAGGCTCAGAGTTTTCTACCCTGGCAGTGGTCGGCGGGACTGGTGGGCCTCGGCGCCCTGGTGGGCATCGTGGGCAGCTTCTTCGCCGCGGCCAAGCACATCCGCCGGGCCAAGTAGCGAAATCCAGTAGTATCGACGGCGGGCCTATTGGCAATCCGCCGGGGCGCACGGGTTGGGGCACCGGTGCACGGCGTCCCCGGCCGGCAAACAGCTGTTATTGAGGCGGGGTTTTTACCCGCCGGCGGTTTACCGGGTTGGAGCGCCTGCCGGGCCGTCATGGTTTTTGCATACCGAAGACCTCCCGTGGCGGGAGGTCTTCGGGCAAAAACACACGCCGGCCCTCGTTTGTCTTCGATTCGTGAGGGTCAGACGGTATGACAACGGGCGGTTGGGGTCGGCCG
>WJLX01000063.1 GCA_014728225.1 Candidatus Coatesbacteria bacterium
AGCTACAACAACCTGGCCTTGCTTTACAAAACCCAAAAGCGCTACGCCGAGGCGGAGGACCTCTACAACAAGGCCCTGGAGATAAGGAAAAAAGTACTCCCAGCCGATCACCCGTACCTGGCAACCAGCTACAACAACCTGGCCGGGCTTTACGAATCCCAGGGGCGCTACGCCGCGGCGGAGGACCTCTACAACAAGGCCCTGGAGATTGACCGAAGTATCTATCCCGACAACCATTCCGAGATCGCTACAGACATGAACAACCTGGCTTTGCTTTACGAATCACAGGGGCGCTACGCCGAGGCGGAAGACCTCTACAACAAAGCCCTTGAGATACTGAAAAACGCTTACGAAGCAGATCATCCTGACATCGCAACCAGCTACAGCAACCTGGCCGGGCTTTACGAATCCCAGGAGCGCTACGCCGAGGCGGAGGACCTCAATAACAAGGCCCTGGAGATAAGGAAAAAAGTACTCCCAGCCGATCACCCGGACCTGGCAAACAGCTACAACAACCTGGCCTTGCTTTATCAAAAACAGGGGCGCTACGCCGAGGCGGAGGACCTCTACAACAAGGCCCTGGTGTTACTCGAACAGAAATTGGGAAAGGAACACCCGACCACGGTTACCGTTACATCGAATACGGCTCTGTTTTACAAGGAGTGGGGCCGGACCGAGCGGGCGATCGAGTTATTCGAGGCCGTCATTGCCGCCACATTTGAAAGCCCAGCACCGGACTGGTCCAAATATTTTGGCGCGGCGGAGAGCCTCGTCGAGCTCTACACCCAGACCGGCAACGAGGAAGAAGCCGCCAGGTATCGCGGCCTGCTGGATGAGCTCGAGAAATTGCTGGAAACGACAGACGAAAGCGACGAGGAGGACGGGTAGCTCAAGCAACCGCAAACGACGACCGGGAGGGGCCGCCCCCTCCCGGTTCAGTATTACGATAAGCTGTAACTAGGTCCGCTCTTCCCCACCCATCCCCGCGCCGTCCTCTTCCTCCGGTTGGCCCTTGACGGCGCGGATCAGCAGGTGGCCCTCGCCGTCGTCGAGGTTGTCGGTGCTCTTGAAGGGCCCGGCGAGGATGCGGTCGGCGGGCAGCTCCCGGCGCAGCACCAGCCACAACTCGCCGTCGTCGACGAGCATGTCGGCGGCGGCCTCGACGAAGCCGCGGCTCAGGCTGACGGCGTGGCGGCCGCCGGCGTGGAAGGGCGGATTGCAGAGCACGGCGTCGTAGGTGTCGGGCGGATCATCGCCCAACCGCCAGGGCAGCACCCGGGCGTTGTCGAAGGGCGCCAGAGTGGACCGGGCGCTGCGCAGGGCCGCAGCGGAGGAATCCAGGGCGTCGACGCGCAGGGCTTCACCGCGCAGGGCCTTGAGCGCCAGGGGACCGGCGCCGCAGCCCAGATCGCAGACCAGCCAGTCGCGCCAGCGGTCCGGCAGGTACTCCAGCAGGGCCGCCGTGCCCTCGTCGAGCCCCCGGTGGCCGAAGACGCCGGGCAGGCTGTAGACGGTTCCCAGGCCGGGAAGCTCGTAGGCCGGTGGCGGGTCGGTGTCCAGCTCTTCGAGTTCCCGGGGCTTGCGGCCTAACCAGACCCGGCAGTGGCTGTGCATCTCGGCCTCGACCTCGGCGAAGCAAGCCTTGAGGGTGTCCTTGTAAGCCTTGATGCCTTCCTTGTTGGCGCCGGCGAAGAGGACGCTGCCGCCGGGGGCCAGGTGACGGGCGGCCCAGGCCAACTGCTGGCGCGAGCGCTCGCGGTCCCGGCTCATGGCGATCAGCAGGACCCCGTAGTCGTCCGGGGGCGGGAAGGCGGCATGGACCTCGTCGGCCTCCCCGCCGGTCAGGTCCTCCAGGCGGTCCTCGACGACGAGGGGTTCGCGGCCCGCCCGGCGCAGCTCGCGCCACAGGGCTTCCTCGGCGGTGTCCCAGAGGACGACGCGGCCGGGGATCAACCGGGGCAGGTTCTGGACGAACAGACGGGCGACGGCCGAGAGCATGCTTCCTTCTCCGTTGGTTTGACCGGGCGATGTTAACACCGGCGGGCCCCGTCTTGGAAGCCCCCGGGGGGTATGTTATCATCCCCTCCGGTTTTCAAGCCCCGCTCCCCGAACGCCCGGCGGACCGCGCCGCCGTCATCCGTCACTGGAGAAGCCATGAACCGTCCGACCCCGGCCGAGCTGCATCCCTACGACGTCGAGTACCTGACCAACCCGAGCCTGGACGAGCTGCGCGAGCTGACCCGCGAGCACACCCCGGCGGTCCTCAAGAGCACCTACGGCAGCCTGGACAAGATCACCCGCAACAAGGCCCGCAAGGCCCAGCTGACCTACGTCATCGCCCCGCAGAGCGAGGCCGGCGAGTACTCGGGCAAGGTCATCGACGCCGCCGCCGCCGAGCGCCTGATCGGTTCGGTCAAGGACTATGTCGAAAAATCCGGCAAGCTGATCGAGCTCCACAACTACATCGGCCGGGGCGAGCGCGCCGTGGCCGTCCAGTGGCTCTACGGTCTGGAGATCGCCAACGTCGCCGCCATGCAGAGCGTAATGTGCTTCCCCCGGGAGGAGGTCGAGACGCCGGAGCAGCTGGCTAAACCCTTCGCGCCCACCTTCCGCCTGGTGATGGTCCCCGGCCTCGAGGCCGCGGGAATGCCCCAGGGCCAGGCGATGATCGTCGACCTCGAGAACTTCGTCACCTACGTCATCGGGGCCGACTACTTCGGCGAAAGCAAGAAGGGCGGCCTGCGGATGCTCAACGAGTACACCTACCGGCGCGGCGGGTTGACCCTGCACTCCGGCGCCAAGGCCGTCACCATCGACGGCAAGCGCGTCACCATGGCCGTCCTCGGCCTCTCCGGCACCGGCAAGACCACCACCACCTTCTCCAAGCAGGGCGAGGTCACCCGGCCCATCCAGGACGACATGATCACCCTCTGGCCCGGCGGCGAGATCTCGATCACCGAGAACGGCTGCTTCGCCAAGACCTACGGCCTGACCCGCGAGATGGAGCCCGTCATCTACGACGGCAGCGTCGACCCCGACTCCTGGCTGGAGAACGTCTACATGAACGCCGACGGCGGCTTCGACTTCTCCAAGGGCCGGCTGAGCCGTGAAGACGTCGAGCGCTACCGCGAGATCCTGCTGGCCACCGGCGCCGAAGAGAAGAACGTCGACGCCTACATCAACGGCGAAGTCGCCATCGACGACGTCGTCGACGAGTACGACATCCCCGCCGACGGCTGGGACTTCCTCGTCTGGACCCAGAACGGCCGCTCGATCATCCCGCTCAAGACCATCAAGGACGCCGCCGACCTCGACGACATCCCGCCCCTCGAGTTCATCGGCATCCTCAACCGCGACGAGGGCCCGGACGCCGCCTTCCCCGGCATCGTGCGCTTCGCCACGCCCCGGCAGGCCGCCGGCTACTTCATGCTCGGCGAGACCACCAAGACCTCGGCCGCCGGCAAGGAGCGCGGTCGCACCCGCAGCCCCTTCACTCAGCCCTTCTTCCCGCGCAAGAACTCCCTCCAACCCGCCCGCTTCAGCGAGCTGCTCGAGACCATCCCCCAGCTCGTCACCTGGGCGATGAACACCGGCTGGGTCGGCGGCGACGCCCTGGACGTCGAGGCCGGCAAGGCGCTCAAGATCAAGATCCGCCACTCCTCGGCCATGCTCGAGGCCCTGCTGACCGACGCCGTGGCCTGGAAGAAAGACCCCGACTTCGGCTATCTGATCGCCGACGTCGACCATCCCGACAACAAGGCCCTGTTGGAGAAGGTCCCCGCCGAGATCCTCAACCCCGTCCTGTTCTTCGACAAGCACGGGCGGCTGGACGAGTACCGGGCCTGGGTCGAGAACCTGCGCCGCGACCGCCGGGCCTATCTGCAGAAGTACGCCGTCGATCCGGCCATCGTCGAAGCCGTCTGCGGTTAGTCCCACTTGACAGCACCGAACAACAATGTAGCGACGAGCCCCGCGGGGCTCGTCGCTATTTGAAACTAATACTGACATTGTTGCCCGAGCATAATGACAAGTTATCAATCGATTGAATGTGCTATCATCTAACTTGGCTATAAATAAACCCTCCTCGTTCCCCACATTCACAGCAGCCGCACAGCATAAGGAGGCTCAGCGGATGAAAGCGCTCAACCTAGTCATTATGCTTGTTATGGCCGTCGTGGCCCTCGGTGACACCTGGATGATCGAAACCGTTGATGCTGATGGAAACACCGGCAGGTTCACCTCTCTGGCCATTGATGATTCCGGCAACTCTCATATCTCGTACTACAAACACAGCAGCTCCGATCTGATGTATGCGGCCTGGAACGGCTCGAGCTGGGACATCGAAGCCGTAGACACCACCGGCGAGGTGGGGAAATATTCCTCCCTGGAGCTCGACAGCTCCGATCATCCCTGCATCGCCTATCAGGACTCCGCTAATGCTGATCTCAAGTACGCCGCCTGGAACGGCGCGAGCTGGGAGATCGAGACGGTGGACTCGGATGGTTGGGTCGGCGACTACACCTCCCTGGCGCTGGATTCCAGCGGCAATCCGCACATCTCTTATTACGACAGGAGCAACAGCGACCTGAAGTACGCGGTCTGGAACGGCGCGAGCTGGGACATAGAAACGATAGGCTCGGCCAACGCCCTTGGCCTTTACTGCTCATTGGAACTCGATGACGCCGACCACCCCCATATCTCCCATTATTTCGAGACCGCCGGTGATCTGTTCTACACCACCACGAGCGGATCCACCTGGTTAACCATGGCGGTGGATGTCGACTACGATGTCGGTTTATACACCTCCCTGGCCTTGAGCAGCACGGGAAATCCAAGCATAGCCTACTACGACTGGACGAACGACCTGCTCAAGTACGCGTCTTGGAACGGAGTGAGCTGGGACCTTGAAACCGTGGAGAACGTCAATACCGGTCTCGGTGTCTCCCTGATCCTGGACGACAACGACAACCCCCACATCTCCTACATCGACGAAAACACCATGGACCTCAAGCACGCGGCCTGGAACGGCTCGAGCTGGGACATCGAAACCGTTGATTCGCAGGATAACGTAGGCTATGACAGTTCGATCGCTTTAGACGATTTCGGGAACCCGCATATCTCATACTTATCAGTCACCGGTTTTGACCTCAAACACGCCGTCCTCAACCAATCTCCCACGGCATTTTCCCTGCTCAGCCCCGCCGACGGCGCCACCGTCGACGACTACCCCCTGTGCGACTGGGAGGATTCGACCGACCCTGAAAGCGAGACCATCACCTACGACCTCTGGTACTCGACCGAGGCCGACTTCGATCCTCACGAAGAGCTCACCGGCCTGATCGACTCCGAGTACCAGTTCAGCGACGCCGAGCTGGACCCGGATACGACCTACCACTGGAAGGTCGTGGCCACCGACGGTTATGAAGAAACCTGGTCCAGCGAGACCTGGAGCTTCTACGTGCCCGATGATGTCGGCCTCGACGGCGTCGAGCTGGCGGCTGCGCCTGAAGACGACGGCATGCTGCTGGGCTGGAGCATCAGCGGCGATCTGCCCGCCGGTGTCCGCGTCCTGCGCGGGGTGGATGATCCCGTCGCCGTGTCGGGCTCGCTGGACGGCACGACCCGCCGCTGGCTGGATCGCGACGTGTCCCCCGGCGGGAGCTACGTATATTGGATAGAGGCAACGGATAGCGCGGGCCAGGTGCAAAGATTTGGGCCGACGGCGGCCGTCGTCGTGCCGGAGCAGACGCAGCGGCTGGCCCTCGACGAACCGTACCCCAACCCGGCGAATAGCCGCGTCAGCGTCGCCTTCACGCTGCCGCAGGCTCAGCGCGTCAGCCTGAGCGTCTACGACCTGGCCGGGCGCCGGGTGGCCGTGCTGAGCGAGGGCGAACTGCCCGCCGGACGGCACACCGTCAACTGGAACTGCGCCGCCGCGGCCGCCGGGGTCTACCTGCTGCGGTTGGAGACGCAAGGCGCGGCGCTCAGCCGCCGGGTGGTCGTCGGCCGGGTCGTCGGCCGGTAGCGAGTTGTTGATATAGCATCACCCGGGCGGGATTAACATCCCGCCCCGACGGTCGGCCGGCCGGGGGCGTCCTACAGGGATGTTTAGCAACGGCGGGGTCGTCCCCGCCGTTTATTCGCCAAGGCCGAACCGTGCCCCTTTGACATTCGCGGCGGGGGGCGGAGCCCCCGCCCTACGTGAAACAGGCATCCGGCAAACCCGGGCGGGATTAACATCCCGCCCCATCAAACCGTTACACCAAAAGTATCATGCCGGGCGGGGCCTGAACCTCCCCCCGTCCGGCCGGCCAGACGGCCGCTCAATCCTCCGCGGGCTCGAAGGCATCGAGGTCGACGATCCGTACCCCCGCCGGCGGGCTGAGATCGAAGACGGCCCCGGGCAGCTCCGGATTGTGCTCCTGCTCGATGAACTCGACGGTCACCACGGAACCGGCCAGATCGTCCAGGGTGACGACGCCGGGACGGGGAATCCCGCCTATCCGCTCGTAGCCGGAGTAGCTCACCAGCAGCTCCGGCTCGCCGGCGGCGTCGTAGAGCTGCTGTTCCCGGGGCGCCGGAAACTCCGGCTCCAGGGTGACCAGCAGCTGGCGGCTGCCGTCGGCCCGGCGGAAGGCCAGGCGGGTCAGGCCGTCACCGAGATCACCGACGTAGCGGATGGTGCCCGGATGATCGGCGACGTCGACCAGGGGCTCGGCCAGCAGGGCCCGGGCCAGCAGGCCGATCTCCAAGGGCGCGCCGACCAGCTTGGCGATGTTCTGCGCCGTGGCCGCCCCGGCGGCCCACAGATCGTCGGCGGGGAAGTAGACGGCCAGGCGGCCGTCGGCCACCCGGGTCACGGACAGCAATTCACCCAGGGCGCCGTAGCTCTCGATGTAGACATGATCCGGCCGGGCGAAGGCCACCCCGTGCTCCGAGGTCGGCAGGACCTCCTCCGGGGTCTGGGCGGCCAGGTTGATCACCCCCTTGGCCCGCTCGAGGCGGGCGGCGGCGTCTGCCAGCTCCGCGGCCGCCTCGGCGGCGCTCAACTCGACTTCGCCGTCGGACGGGCCGACCGCGGGACGGCAACCCGTCAGGGCGCTCAGGATACAGGCGAGGGCGAGGGCGCGGCGCGGGGGCATCGGGCTCCGGATGGGGGCGGGTCCCCGGCAGTCTAGCACAGGCCGGGACGGGCGGCAAGGCGTCCTTGACAGCTCACCGCCGGACCGCTATGATAACCTGCGCTGCAACGAGCCTTCCGCACTCCCGCAAAAGAGACGGCCCCCACCCACTTTTATACCAGCATCGAGACCCCACCCGCCGACAACGAACCGCCCCGGACCGTTACGGTACGCGCTTGACGCAATCCGTGGTCCCCGAGTTCGGTCCCAACCCCGCCCCCTCTCCGGACCATCTCCACGAAGCCACCCCCCGCCGCCCTTAGACCACCCCTCGGTCGCTTCACGGCCCCTCCCCAAACGACGCCTATGACCATGGACCTGCGTGAACTGAAGAACATGAAGATCACCGAGCTGCAAAAGGTCGCCAAAACCCTCGAGGTCAACGGCGCCAGCGGTCTGCGCAAACAGGAGTTGATCTTCAAGATCCTGGCCACCCAGACCGAGAACGACGGCAACATCTTCGGCGACGGTGTGCTGGAGATCCTGCCCGAGGGCTTCGGCTTCCTGCGCTCGGCCGACTATAACTACCTCCCCGGTCCCGACGACATCTACGTCTCGCCCAGCCAGATCAAGCGCTTCGGCCTGCGCAAGGGCGACATCGTCTCCGGCCGGGTGCGCCAGCCCAAGGAATCCGAGCGCTACTTCGCCCTGATCCGTGTCGAGGCCGTCAACTACGAAACACCCGAGGTGGCCTGCGAGAAGATCGTCTTCTCCGAGCTGACCCCGCTCTTCCCCCAGGAACGCTTCAACCTGGAGACCGAGAACCCCGATCACTCCCTGCGGATAATCAACCTCTTCTGCCCCATCGGCAAGGGTCAGCGAGCACTGATAGTCTCACCGCCCCGGGCCGGCAAGACCGTCCTGCTGCAGAAGGTCGCCAACGCCATCACCACCAATCACCGCGACGTCTACATGATCGTCCTGCTGATCGATGAACGGCCCGAAGAGGTCACCGACATGCAGCGCTCCGTCGAGGGCGAGGTCGTCTCCAGCACCTTCGACGAACCCGCCGAGCGCCACGTCCAGGTGGCCGAGATGATCATCGAGAAAGCCAAGCGCCTGGTGGAATGCGGTCGCGACGTGGTGATCCTGCTCGATTCGATCACCCGCCTGGCCCGGGCCTACAACACCGTCGTGCCCCACTCGGGCAAGATCCTCTCCGGCGGCGTCGACGCCAACGCCCTGCACAAGCCCAAACGCTTCTTCGGCGCGGCACGCAACATCGAAGAGGGCGGCTCGCTGACCATCATCGCCACCGCACTGATCGAGACCGGCTCCCGCATGGACGAGGTGATCTTCGAGGAGTTTAAAGGCACCGGCAACATGGAGCTGGTGCTCGATCGCCGCCTGGCCGACCGCCGCATCTGGCCCGCCATCGACCTCAACAAGTCCGGCACCCGGCGCGAGGAGCTGCTGCTGACCGAGGAGGAGGTCTCCAAAATCTGGATCCTGCGCAACGCCCTGGCCGGAATGAACGGCGTCGAGGCCATGGAGACCCTGCTCGCCAAGCTCAAACGAACCAAGGACAACGCCGACTTCCTGGCCCGCATGACCCAGCTCTAGGGGGGACCGCCGTGCAAACCGCCCTGTTTCCCGGCACCTTCGATCCCGTCACCAACGGCCACCTGGATATCGTCCAGCGCGCCGTGGACATCTTCGGCCGCCTGATCGTCGGCGTCGCCGCCAACCCCGCCAAAGGCCCCCTGTTCCGCCTCGAAGAGCGCGTCAGCATGCTGCGCGCCGCCGTGACACCCCACGACGGACGGGTCGAGGTCCGACCCTTCGAGGGTCTGCTGGTCGAGTTCGCCCGCGAGCTCGAGGTCAACGTCGTCATCCGCGGGGTGCGCGGGATGACCGACTTCGAGGACGAGTTCCGTATGGCCCTGGCCAACCGCAAGCTCAACACCGAAATGGAAACCGTCTTCCTGATG
>WJLX01000064.1 GCA_014728225.1 Candidatus Coatesbacteria bacterium
GATCTACACCTACCTCAACTCCAGCCTGGTCAAGGAAATCGCCCGGCTGGGCGGCGAGCTGGCACCCTTCGTCCCTGACCCCGTCGCCGCCGCCCTGCGGGCCAAGATGGGCGACATCAAGTAGACCGCCGCCGAGCCCTGTGTGCATTCAATAATCGACGGCGCTGCGGGCGCCGTTACTCCCATCACGACCGCCGGCGACCCTTGAAAAACGAGCCTCGGGCGACCCCGGTGCCGAACGCCGCCGCGCCGGAACTGGCACGGTTTTTGCGGAGGCGGACCGTTGTCGATGGCCGCAACGGTTGCCGAGATGCAAAAACCGTGCCAGTTCCGGCGCCGTGCAGTAACTGACCGTCGCTGTAGCGGACGGTTCGTTTTTCAAGGATCGCCGGTTTGCGCCGTGCCGCCCGCTGGCCGCCGCTGAAACTCTGTGCTATCATTTCTTTGTTGGCGAACCTGCGTTTTCAACCAGCCCGAGGGAAGGGAGCCCCCATGCGCCGCTTCGTGTCGGTTTTCCTGTTGCTCAGCGTCAGTGTCGGTCTGGCCCATCCCCCGTTGGAGCCGGGGGACCCGGAATCCCTCTACTACGAGGTGCTGGCCAGCCGGGCGATCAAGGACGCCGAAGGTGTCGAACCGCCCAGCGACGAGGACGTACCCTACCATACCCTGAACTATTCCATCGAGCTCGAGCTGGACCCCGGCGGCTCCCCGCTGATCACCAACGGCGAGGTTACCCTGATCATGCAGAGCGACCAGGACGACCTCGAGGAGATCGTCCTGGACCTGGTGGACCTGACGGTGGATTCGGTCACCCAGGACGGCGACGCCTGCACCTACACCCACTCCGCGGGTTTGCTGACCATCGATCTGGAGACGCTGCTCGAGGACGGCGAGGTAACGGCGATCAACATCTACTACCACGGCACACCCACCGACGGTCTGTGGTACAACGCCGGGGCCAACGGCGGCATCGTCTACACCTGCGGCTGTCCCGACGTCACCCGTAACTGGTTCCCCTGCCGCGACTGGAACTTCGAGAAGGCCCAGGCTGCGGTGAGCATCATCATCGACAGTGATTACATGGTGACCTCCAACGGTCAGCTAGTCTCCGACGAGCCCTACGGCGGCGGGCATCGAGTGGTCTTCCAAGCCAGGGACCCCATCGCGCCCTACCTGATCATGTTCTCGGCCAGCGACTACGAGTACTACCGCGATTACTTCTACGGCGCGAACACGGTGCCCATCGATTACTACATCTACCAGGGCCGCCTCGACGACGCCCACGCGGAGTTCGACTACGTTGTTCCCGAGTGCATGGGGGTCTTCGAGAACCTGTTCGGCGATTATCCCTTCGAGCGCGCCGGTTACAACATGAGCCCGCTGCCCTACGGGGGCATGGAGCATCAGACCTGTATCACCCTGCTGGCCTCCCTGGTCAACGGCACGGGTAACTACTACGACATCTGGGTCCACGAGATGGCGCACCAGTGGTTCGGCGACGCCGTCACCGCCCATACCTGGAAGGAGTGCTGGCTCAACGAGGGCTTCGCCACCTACTGTGAGGTCGTCTACGACGAGGATCAGGACGGCGAGGCCGGACGCTTATCGCGCCTGCAGGAGCACCGCAACAAGTACGACATCGGCGACAACAACAATCGCTCGCCGATCTACGACCCGGACCCCCTGTTCGGCTACCTGCCCTACTACAAGGGCTCCTGGGTGCTCAACATGCTGCGCCGGCTGCTGGGCGACGCCGACTTCTACGCCTGCCTGGCCGATTACTTCGCCGACAATCTCTACGCCACGGGGACGACCTTCGTCCTGCGCGACAACTTCGAGGACTTCTGGGACGGCAACAGCCAGCACTCCGACAGTGATCTGGACTGGTTCTTCGACCAGTGGGTCTTCCAGGCCGGACACCCGGAGTTCGAGTGGCAGTGGTGGACGACGGGTTCCGGCTCCAACACCGAGCTGCACCTGCAGATCGACCAGGTCCAATCCACCGCCGAGGACACGCCCTACGTTTTCGAGACGCCGATCGACTTCGGTGTCGACTACGCGGGCCGCCAGGACGAGGTGGTCACCGTCTGGATGGATCAGCGCAGCCAGGAATTCACCGTCGAGCTGGACGATGAGGTGGCCGCCGTCGAGTTGGACCCGGGGTTCTGGCTGCTCTGCGACGAGGAGGACGTGACCGGCGTCGAGCATCTCGAGGCGACCGTCGACGGCGGCGACGAGGGGTTGCTAGTCGACTGGTCGGCGGACGCCGACTGCCTGGGCGTGGAGCTCTACCGCCTCGCCGGACCCGCCGAGACCAGGCTCCACGAGAGCCTGTTGCCGGCGACGGGCGCCTTCCTGGATCGCAATCTGCCCGGTGCGGGTGCTTACCGCTACCGGATCGTGGCCCACGCCGCCGACGGCGAGAGCGTCGAGCTGCTGACCGCGAGCGTTCCCTGGCGCTCCGGCGTCGAACCCACGGCCCTGGCCGCGCCCTGGCCCTGCCCGGCTCGGGGTCCGGTCAATATCGAATTCAGCCTGGCCGCCGCCGACGAGGTCGAGTTGGCGGTCTACGACACCGCCGGCCGCCGGCTGACCACCCTGTGCGCGGGTGAGATGTCCGCCGGACGGCACAGCATCGCCTGGGACGCCCAGGCGCCTCCCGGCGTCTACCTGCTGCGTCTGGAGAGCGCCGGGACCGTGCTGACCCGCCGCCTGGTCGTCGAGCGGTGATACTCCCCGGCGGGTTGGAAGCGTTTACTTCAGACGGCGGGGGCTGCGGTCCCCGCCGTCGACAGGTAATCCCGGTTGTTCCGCTGCGGTGGCCGACGGAGCGGATCGCGAGGGCCTGCGTCTTCACGGCGGCTTGCTCCCCTGGGGATCCGATGGGGATCCGACCATCAGGCCCCCACCTTGACGCGAGGGGATGTTATCGGCTAGATTATCAGTATCGACTGATGCTTTCACTCTCTCCCCCAGCCATCCACCGAGGAGCGGGCGATGAAACGAATCCCAATTCTGCTGCTGGCTGTGCTTTGCACTGCGGCGTCTGCCCTGCATCTGGGCTACGACGCCGCCAACGGCATGCTGACCGACCTGAGCGCCGAGGGCTACCGGCGTCTCGCTCTCGACGGGACGACCCTGGCCGCCGACAGCCTGGTCGAGGACGCCTGGGTCTACACCTCACCCAGCGGCAACTACCTCTTGCTGGCCGAGTTCCACGAAGCCGCCCCGGAAACCCGCGCCGATCTGCGGCTTCTCGACGCCGCCGGCGATGAACTCTGGTCGCACAGCGAGGTGCCCTTCGCCAGCGCCCGCCTGGCCGACGACGGCCGGGTCGCCTTGGTGGAGTTCCGCGGCGGCAATCCCGGCTCGCCGGCCAGGCTGACCCTGCTCGATCCGGCGGGCGCCGTTGTCGGCGATCTCGAGGTCCAGCCCCTGGGCCAGAGCGACTTCTCAACCGACGGCTCCCTGTTCCTCGCCAACGTGCCGGGCCGGGAGCTGGCGGTTTACGACGCGGTCACCGCCGAGCTCCGCACCACGCTGCCCACGAGCCAGGTCTTCGCCGCCGACGGTGACTACGTCCTGGTGGCCGAGAAGAACACCGCCCTGCTGTACGAAAGGACCACGGGCCGGCAGGTCCGTTTCGACACCGGCGTCGAGCTGCCCCGCCACGCCGAGCTGGACGGCGAAGGCTTCGTCGTCGCCGGAATGGACGACGTCTACCTCTTCCGCAACGGCCGATCCCGCTACGCCGCCGTGGCCGCGGGGTACTCCCTGGCCTCCCTCGATACCGCCGCCGGGCTGACGACGATCGCCCTGGGCGGCTACCGACTCCACTCCGAGGGCGGCGCCCTCTGGCTCTTCGACGGCGAGCTGAACCTGACCACGCGCATCGAACTCGACGACGAGGGCCTGGGCGGACCACTGCCCCAGGTCGTGCTGACCCCCGAAGAGCTGTGGGTCAAGTTCGACGACGAGTTGCGCTCCTACCCCCGGGAGGTGAACCGATGAACCGCACCGCCACCATCACCGTCCTGGTGCTGCTGCTGGCCCTCGGCGTCGCGGCCGAGCGCTGGCCCATGGGCGACGGCGACAACGTTTACCCCCTGGGCAACAACTACGGCGAATTCCAGCAATACGGCACCGACGCCTACTACCATGACGGCATCGACGTGCTGGGCTACTCCGGCGAGCCCAACTACTCCGTCTTCGACGGCTACCTGGTCCTCAAGCAGGAGTACGAGCCCCTCTACTCGGGCATCATGATCGGTGAGACCAACGGCCCCAGCGACGGCTGGGTCCACTGGCACCTGACCTATTCGACCATCCCCTTCAACGTCGGCGATCCCGTCTACACCGACGACCACATCGGCAATCTGGCCGATTGGCCCGTCGACGAGTTTCACCACGACCACTTCACCCGGATGTACTACACCGGCTCCTGGTACGAGGCCACCGGCAACCCCCTGGAGTGGATGGTCCCCAACACCGACCCCGACGCCCCCGTCTTCCGCAACGCCCGGGGCGGCGACCTCTTCGCCTTCCGCACCAACGAACTCGCCAGCCCGACCTACCACGCTCCCGACGCCCTCGAGGGCGAGGTCGACATCGTCGCCCTGATCGGCGACCTGACCAACCATCCGACATGGGAGCTGGCCCCCTACGAGATCAGCTGGTGGGTCGACGGCAGCGGCGGCAGCGTCCCCGAGACGACCTTCGTCACCTTCACCGGCGACATACCCCCGGATAACACCGTCGAGATCATCCACTCCACCGACGGCGTCTGCTTCACCCGCGGCAACTACGACTACCGCAACTTCTATTACATCATCACCAACACCGACGGCGACGGCGTCCCCGATTACATCGAACACATGGAGGCCTGGGACACCACCCTGCTGCCCGACGGAGATTACACCGTCTACGTCAAAGCCGTCGATCAGTACGGCAACGAAACGACGGAGTCGATGGCCGTGACCATCGACAACGTCCAGACCGACATCGTCCTGGCGTCCTTCGAGGCTCAACCCGACGACGAGGGCCTGCTGCTGCACTGGCAAACCACCGGAGAGGATCCGGCGGGCTACCGCCTGCTGCGCAGCCGGGACGGCGAAGCCTGGAACGTGCTTCACGAGCGACCCCTGCAAAGCTCCGGCTACCTGGACCGCGACGCCCCCACCGACGTCGAGCTGAACTACCGTCTGGAGGCCCTGGGCGCCGACGGCCGACCCATCCTGCTGGGCGAGCTGACCGCCCGACGCCAACCCGCCGACGGACCAACGCTGGATCTGGCCGAACCCTGGCCCAACCCCGCCAGGGGTCCGGTCAACGTGCTCTTCGAACTGCCGGCGCAAACCGAGGTCGTGCTGGCCGTCTACGACACCGCCGGACGCCGGGTGGCCACCCTGACCGACGGCGCCCTGCCCGCCGGACGGCACACCGCCGTCTGGAACGCGCACGCCGCCCCCGGGCTCTACCTGCTGCGCCTGGAGAGCACCGCCGACACCCTGACCCGCCGCATCGTCGTCGAGCGCTGACCAGCGATTTCACCAACCACACCAAAAGGAGAGGGCCGGCCCTCTCCTTTTCACATCCACCACTCGCCCGTCTACGGCACCGGGATCGGATTGACCTTGACCTCGGCGCCCGGATCCTCGGGGATGCGCACCTCGAGCACGACGCGGTCCCCCCGGCGCAAGTGGTCGATGCCCAGACACAGCCTGTCCCCTTCGAAACGCGGGGCGATCCGGCTGATGACCTCGAGCTGCTCCGGGGTCAACACCAGCTCTACAGCATTGTTGAGCGAATGACTGACCCGCTCCACCTGCGCCGGAGTCAGGGTCAGAGTGACCTCCTCGACGCGGACCCGGCTCTCCGCCGCCGGCAGGGGCGCAGCGAGAAACAGCAACAGCAGCACGACCGTCAGGCCGGTGGTTGTCCGCACGGCGTCTCCTCCTCTGTCGGGTTGCTAATACAATTTGTCATTAAAGGCCGTGCTTGTCAAGTCGCCGGCTCGCCGCCGGCGGAGAGCAGCGGCGATCGGCGCTTAACCGTAACCGCGCCCGCCGGAACCGGCACGGTTTTTGCGGAGGCCGACCGTTATCATCGTTCGTAACGGTCGCCGAGATGCAAAAACCGTGCCGGTTCCGGC
>WJLX01000065.1 GCA_014728225.1 Candidatus Coatesbacteria bacterium
AACCGACCGACGAACCGACCGACGAACCGACCGATGAACCGACCGCTGAACCGGCCGCCCAGACAACCCGCCAAACGGCCTTCGGCGCCCTGACGGCCGTCCAAACCAAACATGAGAAGCAGTTGCATCAACCCATATTTTCCTCACGACCCTTGACACCCGACCTTTATGGTGGTACTTTACTCTCTGGGTTTAGCACCTTTGTCTAGGGTGACGAATCCCAGCACTCAAGAACCTCAACCGAAGAAGAGGAGGCACTACATGAAGAAGGTCGTTATCATGCTCCTTCTCGTCGCGGCCATCTGTGTTGCGGCGAACACCGACAGTGTGGCCACCCCCCGGATCGAAGCCCATCCCCAGGCTCCCGAGTACAACGAGTTCTACTGGGATGACGGCATCATCAGCGGCGGCTGGGTCTGGTACACCGGCGGCAACTACTGGGCCGTCCAGTTCGACGACGAAAAGACCGGCGGCAATGCTGGCCACGTCAACCAGGTTGGCGCCACCACCGTCACCGGTTGGCCCGATGGCACCTTCCAGGGTGCTTATCTGCATCTGTTCTCCGATTACGGCAGCTATCCCTACGAGGACCTGAGCCGCGACTATCTCGGCTTCGCCACCGGTGACGTCTACGAGTGGGTCAACGTCGACCCGCCGATCGATCTCACCAGCGGCGTCTTCTACCTGGCCTGGGAACAGTTCGGCAACTATCCCGCCACCGACTGCATGGCCGTCGACGCCTCCGCCGGTACCCACAACTGGACCGGCTATGAAGGCTCCTGGGCGCCCGACAGCGCCTACGGCGACTTCATGCTGCGCTGCTACTGGGAGCCAGCCGGCGTGACCCCCAGCACCTGGGGCCAGGTCAAGAGCCTGTACCAGTAAACCGTAGTCAAGCTACACCAAAGGGGCGGTTCTGCCGCCCCTTTTTTATTGCCCGCTGAACGCCACAGTCGCAATACTTCCCAGGTACAGCGCAGCCACCCCGGACGGCCTTGCCACCCCGGTGAAGCGGCCGGAACCCGCTGCCGTTAAGCTTCGGCGCAGCGCTTCAACACCCGGCCCCGCCATCACCGGGAAACCGCCCGGCCCGCCTCGTCCAGCGGCGCTTGACAGCCCCCACACGGCCGACTAATATATATACGTCGCATAGTCGCGACGTAAACCCCTTTCACCCCGACACGGAGGTCCGACCATGCAACGTCTGTGTTTGATCATTGTATTGGCTGTCGGCGCGAGCCTGGCGGCGGGAGCGTTTACCACGCCCGACGTCCCGCCTCGCCCCGACTATCAGGAGTTCCACTACGACGACGGCGGCTGCGAGGTGGGCTACGTGATGTACACCGGCGGGCAGTACTGGGCCGTCGAGTTCGGCGAGGACCTGACCGGCGGCACGGCGGGCCACATCGACCAACTGGGCGCCTACACCGTGGCCGGCTGGCCCGATTCCACCTTCCAGGGTTGCTACCTGCACGTCTTCAGCGAGTACGGCGGCTACCCCGACGAGGACCTCTGCCGCGAGTACCTGGCCTTCCAGTCCGGTGACCAGTACGAATGGATCGACGTCGACGTCGAGATCAGCACCGGTCTCTTCTACGTCGTCTTCGAGCAGTTCGGCGACTATCCGGCCTGCGACTCCATCGGCGTGGACACCGACAACAGCGGCCACAGCTGGATGGACGGCCAGCCCTTCACCGAGGGCGAGCTGATGCTGCGCTGCTATTGGCAGTCTGACAACTCCGCCGTCGAACCGTCCTCCTGGGGCCGGGTAAAGGCGCTCTACCAGTAGCGCGATCCCGTCAGCGGCACCGCGATGCGGCGAGGGGCGACCGGGCCCCTCGTTTTTTCTGTAATCATCTTGACACTGCTCACATGATGGACTATCATATTTATGGTAGAAAACAAATATCTTTACCTTCCATAATTGCCTTCCTCCTCTCAACCAGCCGCAGTGCGACTCCGGACAGTGCGACTCCGGACAGTGCGACTCCGGACAGAGCGACTCCGGACGTAGCGACTCCGGACGTAGCCGCGGCCACCCGCGAACGGGAGTTACTCCCCGGCGCCCCCACCCCAACACTCCAACCCAAGGAGGAGTCATGAAACCGACAGCGCTATTCCTGATCATCCTCGCCGTCGCCGTCTCGGCGGCCAACCTCGACGGTGTCGCCACCCCGCCGATCGACGCCCATCCCCAGGCTCCGGCTTACTCGGAGTTCTACTGGGACGACGGCATCATCGCCTCCGCCTGGGTCTGGTACACCGGCGGCAACTACTGGGCCGTCCAGTTCGACGACACCAAGACCGGCGGTAACCCCGGCCACGTCAACAAGGTCGGCGCCGTCCCCTACGGCGGCTGGCCCGACGGCACCTTCCAGGGCGCCTACCTGCATCTGTTCTCCGACTATGGCAGCTACCCCTACGAGGACCTGAGCCGCGACTATCTCGGCTTCGCCACCGGTGACGTCTACGAGTGGGTCAACGTCGACGTCTACATCACCTCCAGCGTCTTCTACCTGGCCTGGGAACAGTTCGGCAACTATCCCCAGACCGACGCCTTATCCGTCGACGCCTCCGCCGGCACCCACAACTAGACCGGCTATGAAGGCTCCTGGGCGCCCGACAGCGCCTACGGCGACTTCATGCTGCGCTGCTACTGGGAGGAACGGCCCGGCGCAGTCGTGCCCTCTTCCTGGGGTTCGGTCAAGGCGCTCTACCAGTAAAGCGGGTCGGCTCTGTACGACCGGGGGCGGCTCGACCGCCCCCGGTTTTTTGAAAACGCCCTTGACGACCCGCCGCGGATAGTCTATCGTTTTAGTAGTCATCAACCTCTACTCGTTTTTAACCCATTATCCGACGGGAGCCTGAATCATGCGCAAACTCACCGGGCTCGTCCTGCTCTTCGCCGTCGCCGTCTCGGCGGCCAATACCATCGGCGTCGCCACCCCGCGGATCGACGCCCATCCCCAACCCTCATATGGCTACGAGTTCTACTGGGATGACGGCTACATCAGCTCCGGCTGGGTCTGGTACACCGGCGGCAACTACTGGGCGGTCCAGTTCGACGAGGAGAAGACGGGGGGGTACGTGGGCACCGTCAACAGGGTCGGGGCCGTCACTTACGCCGGCTGGCCCGACGGCACCTTCCAGGGCGCTTATCTGCACATCTTTTCCGATAGTGGCGGCTATCCCTATGAGGATCTATACCGTGAGTATCTAAACATCACCGAGGGTGACGTCTATAACTGGATGACCGTCTTTCCGTACCTCTGGATCGAGTCCAGCGTCTTCTACCTGGCCTGGGAACAGTTCGGCAACTATCCTCAGACCGACTGCATGGCCGTCGACGCCGCCGCCGGCACCCACAACTGGGCCAGTGACGTCGACTCATGGAGAGAATGGCAACAGGTGGATGACTACGGCGACTTCATGCTGCGCTGCTACTGGGATACGTGGGATATTGATAATTGCTCCTGGGGCGGGATCAAGGCGCTGTACCAGTAATCGACCTGTTTTGTCCTCCAAGCGATTTGGTGATAAACAGACCGCCCGCGGGCGGTCTGTTTCTTTATGCCTGACTGAGGGCGAACGGGACGCCGCCTAGTCGATGACCCGGCTCTGAACGAGCTCGAGCTGGGCGATGCCGAACTCGGCGTCGTCGGACTTGTCGGGATGGCCGACGACGGTGCCGTTGAAAGCCTCGAGGGCGTCGCGGTAGAGGGTCTCGCCTTCGGCGTCCCCGGCGGCCCAGCGGGCCAGGCCCAGGTAGCCCATGTTGAGCAGGACGCTGAAGTCGGACCCGGCGGCGCACTCGATGGGCTCCTCGCGGGCCTGGGCGTCGAGGACGGCGTAGTCGAGGGCCTTGGTGAAGGCGTCGGCGGCTTCTTCGTAATCGCCGAGGAAGAGCTGGTGCGCCCCGAGGGCCCACCAGGCCATGGAGAAGGGAGCGGGGCCTTTCTCCAACTCGTGGCGCCAGTCGAGGCAGCGCTCGGCCAGCTCGACGCCCTTCTCGAAGTGGCGGTTGGAGCGGGGCAGCTCGTCGCCGGGCCAGCAGGGGGCCAGGTCGGCGGCCAGGTTGTAGGCCTCGATGTTGGCGCCGTCAAGCAGTTTACCGCGCTCGTCGTCGTCGGCGGTCTCGGCCTGGGCCAGGTACTCGGCGATGCCGGCCTCGACGACGGTCACCAGGGCGTCGAGGTTCTTGCCCTCCCAGTCGCGGTAGGCGAAGCCCTGGTGGGCGAAGACGAACAGCTTACGCCGCCGCTGGGGGTCTTCTATGGCGCTGATGTAGCCGACGACGGCCTCGGCGCCACCGTCCTCCATCAGTTCCTGGAGTTGCGGCCATTCGCTCTCGGGAAACTCCTTTTCCTCGGCCATCGCTTCTCCCTCGTCGGCCGTCGCGACCAGCGCCGCGCAGCAGATGATCAACGTGAAAATCCAGCTTATCGGTGAACGGGGCATCATTGCTCCTTGACGGAGAAACCGGCAGTTCCCAGCAGACCGCCCAGGGAGCGGTACTGGCCGCCGTAGTTGTAGACCAGGGGTTCGAAACATCCGGGATCCAGTGTGTCGTCGGCGTCGAGCAGGCCGGCCTCGACGTGGACGGCGACGATCTCGCCGATGAACAGGTCGTGGCTGCCCAGCTCGTAGACGTGACGGGTGACGCACTCCAGGTTGACCGGGAATTCCACGATCAGCGGGGAGCTCACCTCGGCGGCGGGCCCGGGGGTCAGTCCGACGGCGTCCCACTTGTCGACCTCGCGCCCGGAGCGTACGCCGCAGAAGTCGACGGCCCGGGCCTGCCCGGCGGTGGGGATGTTGACGACGAAGTCGCCCCCGGCGGTGAGCAACCGGTGGGAATGGCGGCTCTTCCGCACGCCGATGCCCACCTGGGGCGGATCGGAGCAGACGGTACCGGCCCAGGCCAGGGTGATCAGGTTGGTCGTCTCGCCGTCGGAGCAACTGACGACCACGCAGGGGGCGGGAAAGAGGTAGGTTCGGGGTTCGAGGCAGCGCTTGTCGGGCATGGTTTCAGGGGCCTTTCGGTCGGTGGGGGTGGGCGATGAGCAGGCATTCGGGGTCGCCACGCAGGATGGAGGTCCGCAGCTCGACGCTGAAGGGGCGGTCGAAGAGCCGCTCCAGCAGCTCCGTCAGCCAACCCCGAGAGCACTCGCAGTACAGCGCCTGGGGCTCGGGGGGCAAGCGGTGGCACAGGCAGCGCGGGTAGCGGACCTCGAGGGCGCCGTCGACCCAGCGCAGCTCGACGGGCCAGCCCTCCCAGGCCGCGGCCCGGCGGACGAAATCCTCCAGCGAGCCGCCAGCGGCGAGTTCTTCCAGACGGCACAGGAACTCCGGCGGCAAACCGGCGGCGCAGCGCCGCCCCCGCTGGAAGAGGTTTTCCCCGCACATTCGGCGGGAAGCGGAAGACGGATCGGGCACCACGGTCATGCTTACCCCCGGGGCGCTAACCGCTGTTCTCGCTGCGGGCCAGCTCCGGTTTGAGCGCACCCTCGGCGGTGAACAGCTTGCGGTAGTGCAGGGCCACCAACAGCAGGCTGCCCACGGCCACGGCGGCGGCCAGCATCAGCATGACGACGATCTGATAGCGGATGGCGGTCAGCGCCGGCGAGCCGGCCAGGATCTGGCCGACCATCATCCCGGGCAGGAAGACCATCCCCACGGCCATCATCGAGTTGATGATCGGGGTCATCCCGGCGCGCAGAGCGGCGCGCACCCGGTCACGGACGGCCTCCCAGGGTCCGGCGCCCAGGGCCAGCAGGGTCTCGATCTCGCCGACGTGGGAGCGCACCTCGCTGTAGAGCCGATCCAGGGACAGGCTGATGCCGTTGAGGGAATTGCCGATGATCATCCCGCCGATGGGGATGACCACCCGGGCGGAGTACCAGGGATCGCCCTGGATGACAAGGCCGCAGACCAGGGCGGTGACCAGGATGGAACCGGGCAGCAGGGAGAGGAAGGTCAGGCCGTAATGGCGTTTGGGGGCGCCGGAGACCCGCTGCAGGGCCGTGTAGGTGGCGAAGCCGATCATGAAGAGCAACAGCGCGCCGGTCAGCCAGGGACTGTCCCACTCGAAGAGGTACTTGAGCGCCCAGCCCATCAGGAACAACTGGATGAAGGTGCGCAGGGTGCCGACGACCAGGCTCTTGAGCAGTCCCAGGCGCAGCAGGGCCGTCAGCACACCGGTCAGCACTACCAGGCCGACGGCCAGGGCCAGTTGCCAGTCGCTGATCGGGATCACCGACACGGGGCGTCCTTCCGCCGCGGGGCGACCAGCTCGCCGATGTCGAGTACCCGGCGATCGAGGGCGCTCCAGGGTCCCTCGTCATGAATGACCAGGATCAGGGCGCCGCCGTCGGCGACCCAGCGGGCGAAAGCCGCGGCCAGCCCCGTCGCCGTGGCGGCGTCGACGGAGGCCGTCGGCTCGTCGGCCAGCAAGATCTCGGGTTCGGCGAGCAGGCTGCGCACCAGGGCCAGGCGTTGGAGCTCGCCGCCGGAGAGGGTGCGGGCGTCCTGTCCGTAGAGCCCCGGCGGCAGACCGGCCAGTTCGAGCAGCTTCCGGGCGCGTCCCTCGTCGTAGCCGTCGTCGGCGATCTGCAGGCGGAAGGGCAGGCGCAGGTTGTCGGCGACACTGCCGTCGAAGGCCGCCGGCCGCTGGGCCAGATAGCCCACCCGGCGCCGCCAGCGCCGGGGCTCGATCTCCGCGGCGGGGACGCCGTCCAGGGAAAGCTCGCCGCTCAGCCGCCCGCGCAACCGGGCCAGCACGCGCAGCAGCGTCGACTTGCCCGAGCCCGAGGGTCCGGCGATCTGCAAGACCTCGCCCGGTGCGACGGCCAGATCGACCCGGGCGCAGCGGTCGTCGCCGACGGGAAAGACCAGTTCGTGAGCCTCGAGTCCCCGTTGTCGCATCGACCTCCGCCGGCGGCTAGAAGATGCTGCGCAACTGCAGCAGGTAGTGGTTGGTCGCCTCATCGTGCAGGCCGTAGCGCAGGCCGAGTTCGGCGTCGAAGAAACTGTGGACGTGCCAGATCAAGCGCCCGGTCAGGTATTGCCGCTCGGCGGTCGGACTACCCGACTCCTCGCCGGGGATGAGCTGGTCGTAGGCGGCGAGTAGCTCGACGGGACCCAGCCAGTAGCCGGCGCCGACCCAAAAGGCCAGGTCGTCGGTGTAGCTCGGACCGGCGCCCTCGCGACGCTCCTGGAAGACCACTTCGCCCAGCAGGCCGAGGTCGGCGGGCAGGTCGAGGGTGAAGAAACCCGCCAGCCCCCAGACACCGTCGACGCGGCCGTCGTCGTCGTCCAGCCACTCGTCGGCGTGATAGGAGGCGCCGAGAAGCAAGGGTCCGAGGCGTTGGGTCGCCCGGGCGTTCAGAGCCTTGCCCGGCGCGCTGTCCGTATTCTCGCCGCGACCGTTGTAGAGGCCCAGGGCAAGGTGGGTGCCGCCGGAGCTCCAACCCGCCTCGAGGCCCGTCTCGTATCAACTGGCCGTGGGGTAACCCAACGGCGACTTGGTCGCCGGGTTGTGGTCGTCGGTGTTGAGGCCGAAGGGCGGCCGGAAGCGGCCGAAACGCAGGTAGAGGTCAGCCGGCAGGTAGACCCGCGCCCAGGCGTCGTCGAGACCGAAACGGCTCACGCCGACCACGCCGTCGACCAGACCGTCGAGGCGGGGGTTGACGCGCAGGCGGTAGTCCATGGCGGTCAGGCCGAAAACCGCGTCGTCTTCGGCCTCCTCGTAGACGGCGAAGACACGCAGGTCGGCGTCGACGCGGACGTATTCACCGAGGTCGATGTCCGGACCGTCGTTGGTGAAGCGCCTGGCCGCGTAGGGGGTACGCATCCCCCCGCCCTCGGGGTTGAGGTGACAAGCGCTGCAACCCACGCCGTCGCGCAGGGCGTAGCGGGGCACGGCGGCGGCGATGGTCACCGTGGCGAGGAGCGATAGAACCAAGCGTTTCATCAGGGCTCCCTTCGGTTATCCCCGAGGTTGATTATACAAAAGGCCGCCCCCGCTAACCAGGGCGGCCTGCGGCAATGAACCGCCGAACGGGGGGCGAGCGTAGCGACCGGCCGCCCGCCCGCCCCGCCTTCGCCCCCGGCCGGCCCCGTCACGCTTCTTGCAGGCCGGGTTCGCCGGTGGGCGAACCCGGCGCAACAAGCGCGCCGGGGCCTCGGGTTCGAGTCCGGCGGGTCTATTTGCCGTTCTTGGGGTTGGCGTCGTCGTTGCGGGGCGGGCGGTCCTGGGTCAGTTGCTTGAGCTTGGTTTCGGCCTCTTTGAGCAACAGGCGCAAGCGCTCGACCTCGGACTTCTGGTCCTCGCGATTGATGAGGTCCTTCTCGAGGTTTTGCTGGCGGACGTCGAGGTCGTCGAGTTTGCCGTCGACGGCACCCAGGCGCTGTTCGAGCTTGTCGGCGCGTTGGAGGGTCTGCTCCAGCTTGCGCAGGCGTTCGTCGAGGGCGTCCAGGTTTTCGTCCTGGCGTTCGAGGTTGGTCAGCAGGCGCTGGGAGCGCTCTTCGAGCCCGTCGATGACTGGCTGTTGCTCGGCCCGGGTCTGGTCGACGAGTTCCCGGATCTCGGCGAGGCGTTCGCCGAGTCCGGTCAGCTTGTTGCTGAGCTCGACGGCTTCCTCGAGGCGGGCCTCGAACTGATCGAGGCGGCTGTGCAGGCGCTGGGTGCGTTCGCCGACGGCGGCGAGGGTCTTGGTCTTGGAGTCCAGCTCGCTGAGGTGGGAGGTGGTGGTGTTGAGTTCGTCGCGCAGGCCTTTGAGGTCTGCGGTCAGGTGGTCGAGGTCTTGCTGGGATTCCTCGAGCTGGTTGAGGAACTGCTCGGTGGTCTCGGCGGCGCCCTGGATGCGCTGTTGTCGTTCGCCGACCTCCTCCTCGAGTTTGAGCAGCACGTTGAGGTCTTCGCCGGTCTGCTTGGCCATCCGCTCGGCCTTCTCCAGCTCGAGCTGGATCTCGCCGCGGGTCTTCTCGAGGCGGCCGGCCAGGGTGCCGACTTCTTTGTTGATGCGCTCGGCGTCGCGGGCGTTCTCGAGGTAGTCGTCGACCTTGGCGCCCAGTTTCTCGATCTCGTCCTGCTGGCGGCGGACCTCATCGCCGGTCAACTGGACGCGCTCCAGGGAGAGATCGAGGTTGTCGAGGCGCTTCTCAAGTTCGTCGAGCTGGGCCCGTCGCTGAAGCTGCTCGGCGGCGTGCTTGTCGACCTCGCCCATTAGCTGGTGCAGACCGGCGATCTTCTCTTCGATCAGCTTGACGGTCTCCCGGCGCTGTTCGAGGACGTCGTAGCGGCCCTTGAGGTGCTCCTCACGTTCGTCGAGGCGGTTCAGGCGCTCGGCGAGTTGCTCGAGGGTCTGGCGTTCCCCGGCCAGGCTTTCCAACTGCTCGGCGGTCTTGGTACCGGTCTCGCGCAGCTCGCCGACCTTGTAGTCCAGCTCGCCGATGGCCTCCCGGATGCCGCCGATGCGGCCTTCGAGGGAGTCGACCACGCCGAGGCGTGATTCGTTGGAGGCCAGGCGGCTGGAGATGGCCCGCAGGCGTTCCTGGAAGTTGTTCAGCCGCTTGTCGACCTCGTCGACGCGCTTGAGCTCCTCCTCGAGGCGGGCGGCGGTACCCAGGGCGTCCTCAAGGGCGGGGCGATGCTCGAGCAGGCTCTGGAGCTTGCCCTCGTGGGCGGCGGCCTGGTTGCGCATCTCCTCGAGGCGGGCGGCGAGGGCGTCGAACTCGCCGCTGCGTTGCTCGATGTTCTTGATCTGACCGTCGAGGGTGCCGATGCGCTGCTCGAGGGCCACCAGGCGTTCCTGTTGGTCGTTGAGCTTGCGGTGTCCCTCGTCGATGGACTCGAGGTCCCGGCGCAGACCGGCGGCCAGGTTGGTGGCGCGTTCGCCCTCGGAGCGGGCCTCGCTGGCGGCTTCGAGGGCCTCGTTGACGGCGCCGCGGGTCTCGTCGAGCTCCTTGAGCCGTCCCTCGAGCTCGTCGATGCTGTGGCGGGTTTGCTCGACGAGATCGATCTTCTCGTTGATCTTGTCGATCTGGGCCTCGATGTCCCAAACGACGACGTTGAGCCGGGCCTGCTCGGCGCCGACCTTCTCGACGATCTCCCGCTCGCGCTGCAGACTCTTGAACTTCTGCTGGATGTAGGCGACGGAGGATTTCAGCTCCTCGGCCTTGGAGCGGAACTCGTCGACGCGTTCGATCTCGGTGGAGATCTCGGCGGACTTCTCCTTGGAGGCGGCCAGCTCGGCGTTGAGACCGACCAGGTTCTCGCTCAGTGACTCCAGGCTCTGCTCCAGGGAGTGCTGGTTCTCGCGCAGGTCGTCGAGGTTGAGCCGGGTCAGCTTGATCTTGCTCTGCACCTCCTGGATGGAGTCGGTCTGCTGCCTGAACTCGGCCAGGACCTCGCCCAACTCACCCGTTTTCTCCTCGACGCCGGCCAGCTCGGCGCGCAGCTCGGTGACGCGCGCGTTCACCTTGGCCGCGCTCTCCTCGCTCTGTTCGAGGCGCTCCAGCTCGGCGCGGTAGCCGGCCAGGGCCTCGTCGAAGGAGCGCAGGCGGCCCTCGGTCTCGGCGACCAGGCCGTCGAGCCGCCCGGCGATCTCCTTGATCCGCTTCTTGGAGCGCTCGATGGTCTTGCTGGTATTTTCGATATAGTCCAGATCGCTGGTGATCTGACCGCGGAGCTCCCTGATCTCATTGAGACGCAGGCGGATGGCCTCGAGCTCCTCGCGGTTGGCCAGCAGCTCTTCGAGGGCCCGGCGGGCGTCGCCGGTCTCACCGCCCAGCTTGTCGATCAGCTTCTCCGAGCGCTCGATGAGCTGGGTCAGTTCCTTGGAGATCCGGGGATACTTGGAGGTTTCGCCCTGGGGCTTGGTCAGTGACAGTTCGGAGATCAGCTTCTGCTCCCACTGCTCGTCGCTGGTGTTGACCTTGTCGTCCTGCTTGCCCGGTTTGCTCTTCGCCATTCGGATCCCCCCTCGAGGGACAGGCTATGTAGATGTAAGCAAAAGTAACTTAATTGCCATCGTCTAGTATTTAAGACATTTTGGGCATGGATGTCAAGCATCAAACCCATTTAAGTCGACTTTTTACACAAAATACAGCTACCCCCGGCCCGACGGTTGTCAAAAAGAAAGGCCAAGGGTAGATAGATTAGCATTATCTTATCAACTAAGTTGTCTTAATCTCTCCCGACTATCAACTCGACCGGCTGCGGATGAGCTCGACGAACAGCTCCACCATCTCCGGATCGAACTGCCGTCCGGCGTTGCCCTCGAGCTCGACGCCGGCCCGTTCGGCGGGCAGGGGATGGCGGAAGGGCCGCTCCGAGGTCATCGCGTCGTAGGCCTCGGCGATGGCCAGGATGCGGGCCAGCCGGGGGATGTCCTCGCCGGCCAGCCGGTTGGGGTAGCCCTCGCCGTCCCAGCGCTCGTGGTGGTGGCGGATGATGGCGGCCACGGGCTTCATCTGCTCGGTAACGCCGACCAGGGCCTCGCCGACGATCGGATGGCGGCGCACCACGACCCAGTCGCTTTCATCGAGGGGGGTGTCCTTGCCCAGGATGTCCTCGGCCAGACCGAGCTTGCCCACGTCGTGGAGCACGGCGGCGAAGCGCAACTGGAACAGCTCCTCCAGGCCGAGATCCAGGGCGCGGCCCAGACGCACGGCGTAGCGCATCACCCGCTCGGAGTGACCGCGAGAGTAGGTGTCGCGGGCTTCCAGGGCGTTGATCACCGACAGCAGGGTGGTGAAACCGGCCCACAGCCGGCCCGTGTATTCATAGACCCGCTCGGTGAAGGCGACCAGCCGGCGCTGGAGCACCTCGAGGCGATGGATGATTGCGGGTTCGAGCTCCTCGTTATCCCAGACGTAGAACAGGCAGACCCGCCCGCCGAGGCGCAGTCCAACGCCGCTGCCGTAGCGTCGGCCGAAGAAGCCGTCGAAGCGCAACAGGTGCTTGTTGGCCATCTCCTTGACCGGGGTGTGCCGGGTCGGCAGACGCCCCAGGGCGTCGAAGGCCTCTCCAGCGTCGAGATCCTCCGGGGGCTCCAACCCCCCCACCGTGGCGTGGATCCGCTCGTCGAGCATCTTCCACAGCGCTACGGCCCCATCGGCGGCGAACAGCCTGCGGGTCTGCTCCAGCAGGGTGGTGAAGTAGGCGTCCGGCAGCAACAGACTGCCGAGGCTGTCCTCGAGATCGCGCAGCAGCACCAGATCCTCGAGAAAACCGCGCAGGTTGGCCGAGAGCGGATTGCGCCCGGGCAGCTCCAGGCCCAGCTCGGTGAAGGGCTCCAGCTGGAGCTCCAGCAATTGCGCCGTTGTCTGCAACTGCTCGACCTCGCCGGCGGGCCGGCAGATGATCAACTGGATCAAGCCGGGCAGCCGCGGTTTGAGGGTGATGAAGCGGCGGCCGCCGACGCAGTCGGCCACCTGGTCCTTGGGCGAGGTCAGGGCGTTCATACAGGGACCGTCGGGGCTGGGATCATAGGAGGGACAGAGCAGGTCGGCGGGGCCGATCCGCTCCAAGCCGGCCCGGGTGAGAACGATGAGCTGCACCCGCGCCGCCTCGGCGAAACGCTGCAGCAGTGCCGCTAGATCCATGCGGACTCCCGAAGGGTGGGGTTCTGTCGTTGAGTGGTCGCTAGACGTTGTCGATTATAACAGTCCGGCGGGGTTTTAACGAGGGACGCACCGTGGAATCTGTTGAAACCCAGCTTGTTCCATGGTGACTCTCCCGCCGCCGTTGGCATGTTTTTTGCACTGATTAACAGACGACGAGAAAACGACGAACCAACGGCCCCCGCCGCGTCGTAAGACGACATCCGGCGCCGCCGGCCTGCCAATACGGCACGGTGATCGCCCGCGCGGCGCGGGGGTACATTTCGTGGAGGTCTATGGAACGCTATCTGAACGATGAAGCCGTCGAGGCCGTCCGCTCGGCCCAAGACGTGGCCCGCAGCCTGGGCTTCGACTACGTGGGCACCGAGCACCTGCTGGCCGGGATCGCCCGCCAGGTGGGCACCGACGCCGCCAAGGCCCTGGCCGAGCGCGGGGCCAGCTTCGACGCGATCACTGAGGAGCTGGAACGCCTGCTCAGCCACAGCGGCCGCGGGACGACGCTGAGCCTGACCCCCCGCCTGGAGGGGGCGATCCGGCGCGCCGCCGAAAGCACCATGCAGGACGAGAAGAAAGCCGGTCCGGCCCACCTGCTGGCGGCGATCCTGGTCGACCGCAACTCCGGGGCCAACCGCGTCCTGGCCGCCCTCCACGTCCCCACCGACGAACTGCTGGCCGCCCTGGGCGCCGCGGGCGACGCGAGCGGCGAGTCGTCCCTGGACATCTTCGGCCGCGACCTGACCGAGCTGGCCCGCCGGGGTGAACTGGATCCGGTCATCGGCCGGGAGGCCGAGATCGACCGGGTCGTCCAGGTGCTCAGCCGGCGAACCAAGAACAACCCGGTGCTGATCGGCGAACCCGGCGTGGGCAAGACGGCCATCGCCGAGGGCCTGGCCCAGGCCGTCGTCGAGCGGCGGGTGCCCGAGAGCCTGCTGGACCGCAAGGTGATCATGCTGGACCTGGCCGCCGTGGTCGCCGGTTCCAAGTACCGCGGCGAGTTCGAGGAGCGGTTGAAGAAGCTGCTCAAGGAGGTCGAGGGCGGGCCCTACATCCTGTTCCTCGACGAGCTGCACACCGTCGTCGGCGCCGGAGCCGCCGAGGGGGCCATCGACGCCGCCAACATCCTCAAGCCCGCCCTGGCCCGGGGCGAACTCCAGGCCGTCGGCGCCACCACTCTGGCCGAGTACCGCAAGCACATCGAAAAGGACGCCGCCCTGGCGCGGCGCTTCCAGCCCGTGTTGGTCGAGGAGCCCTCCGTCGAGGAGACCGTGGCCATCCTCCAGGGCCTGCGCGAGAAGTACGAGGAGCACCACCAGGTCAAGATCGCCGGCGAGGCGATCGAGTCCGCGGCCCGGCTGTCGGCCCGCTACGTCAGCGACCGCTTCCTGCCCGACAAGGCCATCGACTGCCTCGACGAGGCCGCCGCCCGGGTCCACCTGGACAACCTCGTCGTCCCGCCGGACCTGGCCCGGCTGCGCGAAGAGGTCGAGGAGCAGCGTCAACGGGAGGCTGAAGCCTCGCGGGAGCACGACTACGAGCGGGCCGCCCGCCTGCACGCCAAGGTGCTGGAGCTCGAGGACCGCCTGCGCCACGCCGAACAGGACTGGGAACGGGCCAAGACCGCGGCCGTCAACCGCAGCCTGGTCGACGCCGAGGCCGTCGCCCGTGTCGTCGCCCGCTGGACCGGCATCCCGGTCAACCAGCTCTCCGCCGACGAGCGCCTGCGCCTGCGCGAGATGGAGAGCCACCTGCACCGGCGGATCGTCGGTCAGGACGAGGCCGTTGACGCCGTCTCCCGGGTGGTGCGTCAGCACCGCGCCGGCCTGGCCGATCCCAGCCGTCCCCAGGGCAGCTTCCTGTTCCTCGGCCCCACCGGCGTCGGCAAGACCGAGCTGGCCAAGGCCCTGGCCGAGTTCCTCTACGGCGACGAGGGCGCCGTCACCCGCATCGACATGAGCGAGTACATGGAGAAGTACGCCGTCAGCCGCCTGGTCGGTGCCCCGCCGGGCTACGTCGGCCACGAAGAGGGCGGCCAGCTCACCGAGGCCGTCCGGCGCAAGCCCTACTCCGTCGTCCTGTTCGACGAGATCGAGAAGGCCCACCCCGACGTCTTCAACACCCTGCTCCAGGTGCTCGACGACGGTCGCTTGACCGACTCCCACGGCCGCACGGTGGACTTCCGCAACGCCATCGTGATCATGACCTCCAACGTCGCCGCCGACAAGATCCTGCGCCTGTCCGGCGAACTGGACGCCGGCGACGACGCCGCGGTCTACGAGCGGATGCGCCGCACCGCCCTCGAGGACCTGCACAACCATTTCCGCCCCGAGTTCCTCAACCGCATCGACGAGATCATCGTCTTCCACGCCCTGACGCGGACGGAACTGAGCCGGATCGTCGAGCTGCAACTGGCCGAGGTCGAGAAGCTGCTGGCCGACCAGGGCATCTCCCTGGAGGTCGACGAGGCGGCCCGCGACCTGATCCTGGAGCGCGGCTACGATCCGCGTTTCGGCGCCCGGCCCCTGCGACGGACCGTCAACCGCCTGCTGACCAATCGGCTGGCGGACCGGCTCCTGGACGGCGAATTCGCGGTCGGCGACACCGTGCGCGTCGGCGTCGTCGACGGCGAGCTGAGTTTCTCCTAGGACCCGATCGGGCGCAGCGGCTGGAAATCCGGGCCGGGGTGGGCTATAATCTTGCAATCCACCACCCCGTAAAAAACGATGAAGCTGATCAGCCCGACATTGATCTTCCTCCTGCTGACCTGCGTCGCCGCCGCCGGCGCCGCCGAGGTCCTGGAGGGCGAGGTCGAGGCCGTCGAGCTGACGGCCGTCGAGGGGCCCGCCGTCGCTTCCAGCTCCCTTAAATCCAACCGCATCAACGCCAAGATGCGCCAACTCGCCGAGCGTCTGGAGCTGATCTACCAGCGCCACCTCGACGCCGGTAACCAGACCCGCGGCTGCCTGCGGATGCAATTCGAGCTGGGAGACGACGGCTACGTCACCGAGTGCCGGATCGTCGAAAACCGTCTGGACGACGACGACCTCGCCGGACGGCTGCTGGACAACGCCGCCACCTGGTACATCCTGCCCAACCGCGACGCCGACCATCCCGGCGGCGTCAGCATCACCTACACCTTCGAGTTCTCCTACTTCAAGGTCACCGTGCCCGTGGCCGTCGAGCCCCTCGAGGCGGGAACCCCCCTGCCGCCGGGACGTAGAATCTGGTGGATCCATAATGATATCGAGGGCCTGCTGCCCCAGATCAACGAGATCTACAACGTCTACCTGCTGGCCGCTCCAGGGCTGGAGGGCGAGATCAAGCTCGCCTTCACCCTGCACCACGACGGCCGGGTGACCGACGCCGCCCTCGTCGAAGACACCATCGGCGCGACCGGCCTGGTCGACGATATTATCGCCAAGGTCTCCGGCTGGCGCCTTTCGTCCCTGGATGACTACGGACCGGAGGGCGACGTCCGCGTCATCTACACCTTCTCCTTCAACTCCGCCTACTGAACCACCCGCGGAAGGAAGAGCAATGACCAACAAGCTGCTGATCCTGTTGCTGGCCGTCCTCTGCGCCTCGGCCGCCGCCGTGGATCGGGCCGTCATCCTCGAGGGGGCCGAGCTGATCACCGTAGAGGGACCCGCCGCGCCCTCCTCCGCCCGCCACCCCGAGTACCTCTCCGATCAGATCTACCGTCGCCAGAGCGACATCGTCAACATCTTCAACGAGATCTACAACGAGAACCCGGAGGTCCAGGGCCGCCTGGTGGTCATGTTCACCCTCGAGGCCGACGGTACGGTCTCCGGCTGCGTGCCCGTCGAGAACACCACCGGCAGCGAAGAGTTGGCCGAGCGTATCTGCGGGTTCATCGAGAGCTGGTGGCTGCTGCGCTGCCCCGAGGAGGCTTATCAGACCTGGGCCACCGTCACCGTGCCCTACGAGTTCCTGCCCGCCGACGAGCCCGCCGCCGACACCCACAGCGCCGTCGATGAGGACGCCGCCGATGTGGAGGACGAGGACGACGGCGGCGCAGCGGCGACCAACCCCTACGAGAACCTCTAGGCCCGCGCAGAAAAGCCTCGACGCGACCAACGGCCCCCGGGGGCCGTTGGTCGTTTATCGTAGCGCCGGGCCCGGCACGCTGCTTGCCGCGGCCGGCCCCGCGGGTCGGCCGCGCATGCAAGAAGCGTGACGGGCACCGGGGGCGGTGTCAATCGTCAGACGGGGAAGACGGCTGCGTCGGGCTCGGCGGGGGGCGGCGGTCCGGCGGCAACTGATCGAGGAACAGGCCGTACTCGAAGTTGAAGCGCTCGGCCAGGTAGCTGTCCGTGGTCAGCAGGCGCTCCAGGGTGCGCAGGAAGGCCACGACGAGGTTCGCGGCGCGGCGGCGGCTGAAGTAGCGGGGGTCGGCGATGGCGTGATCAGCGAGACGCTCCTCGAAGGCCCGCAGCAGGGCGGCGGGGTCCAGCCGGATCAGCTTGTCATCGCGGGGGATGCCCAGCAAGCGGTCCAGATCGGCGCGGCGGAACAGCTCCTCGAAGACCAGGCTGGCGGCGTCGGCCCCCGGTGGGCCCTCCCGGGCGAACTCGGCACAGGCCCTGCCGACCAGGCGCTGGAAGGTCCCGCCGTGGAGCAGCTGATCGTTGCCCCAGCGCAGCACCTCGTAGAGAAAGCCGCCGCGGAATTCCTCGGCGTAGCGACGAAGCTGGGCGGCGTAGCCGTCGTCTTCCCGGTTGGTGTCCTGGTCGGGCATGGTCTCGACGATCAGGTGAGGCGAAGGATCTCGGCCACAGAGACCTCGCCGGAGAGGGCCAGGTCGAGGGCGGCTTCGCGGGCGGTGCGTAGACCGGCCCGCCGGGCGGCCCGGGAGAGTTCCTCCAGGGAGAGCTCGCCGCTGAGCAGCTGGCGGATCTGCGAGGTGGGCTTGAGGTGCTCGTAGATGATCACGGTGCCGGTGGAGCCGGTGTGATCGCAGGTCGGACAACCCGTGGCTTCGTAGAAGGTGAAGGGCCGGGTGGCGGCGATGCGCAGGCTCTCCAGCACCGCCTTGGTCGGCTTGTAGGGTCGCTTGCAGTCGGGACAGAGTCGGCGCAGTTGGCGCTGGCTGGTGGCCAGCAGCAGAGAGCTGGCGAAGAGAAAGGGTTCGCGGCCCAGCTCGCGCAGGGCCAGCAGGCCGGAGAGGATCCCCGAACTGGCCAGGCGCAGGATGACCAGGGAGCGGGCGTAGGCTGAACCGATCAGGCGATCGACGGCGCCGGCGGCGGGCAGCTCATCGGTGAACAGAACGTCGGGTTCCTGCTCCAGGGCGGCCTCGACGGCGGCGGAGTAGTCCAGGCCCTCCTCGGGCAGGGGCTGGATGGTATCCAGGCCCTCCAGACGGTAGCTGGTGTGCTCCTCGACGGTCAGGGCGGCCCGGACCCGGGTGTCGACCCGCTCCAGCATGGCGTAGGCCAGGTCCTTCTTGCGTGAGAAGGGCGGGCCGGTGAGCAGGATCAAACCGTGGCGGCTCTCCAGGGTCCGGTCCAGCTCCTCGGCCATCTTGTCGGGCAGCCCCAGCTCGGTGAAATCGGGGACGGCGCCGCGGCGGGCTTCGAGGATCAACACCGCCCGCTCCCCGGCCAGGGTCGGGGTGAAGTGACAGCCCACGGCCACGGGCCGACCCTCGACGGTCAGGCGGAAGTGGCCGCTCTGCGGGGTGTGACGCTCTGCCGCGGGCAGACCGGCCAGCACCTTGAACTGGTTGAGCAGGGGGCGGGCGTAGCGGTAGGGCTGGGGCGGGCCGGGTTCGAGCTTGCCCGAGATGCGCAGCCGCACGCTGAGTTCGCTTTCGGTCAGCCGCAGATGCACGCTGTGGGCGCCGCGCTCGACGGCGGCGGCGATCAGGTTGGCGGCGGCGTTCTCACCGCCGCCGACGGCGGAACGCTCACCCCGGGGTCGGGGAGCGGGTCGCGGAGGAGATGGCTCGCTGCGCGGGCTGCGCGGGCCGTGCTCGGGGGGTCGGTACTCGTCGTCGAGATTGACGGGAGGGACGTCGGCGTAGACGACGTCGAGGGCGTCGGCGACCTCGCCCTCGAGCATGAAATAGGGCACGATCTCCAGACCCGTGGCGAAGGCCAGCTCATCGAGCAAGGGAACGTTCTCGGGCTCGGCGGTGCCGACGGCCAGTTTGCGACGGTCGCCCTTGAGGGGCACCACGCCGTATTTCTTGGCCAGACGCGGCGCCAATAGCTCGGCCAGCTCGGGCTTGAAGCGGAAGCCGTCGGGCAGGGGATCGACGCCGGCCTGGTCGGCCAGCAGTTTCTTCAGCTGGCTCTCGGCGATCAGCCCCTCATTGACCGCCAGGGTGCCCAGCCAGGCGTCTTCCCGGCGGGCCCGCTGCAGCAGGCGGCGGACCTGGTCCGCCGTGGCCAGGCCGCGCTCGACAATCAACTCACCCAGGGGCTTGCGGGCCACGTCGACTCCCGTCGCAGGTCAGTCGATTAGTTTAGCAGACCTCGACGCGCCTAGTCCAGCCGCCGCCAGAGATGCCAGGAGCCCAGCCGGTCGCCGGCTGGACGGCGGTCGTAGTAGATCTCGAAGGTCCCCCCGTCGGTGCGCAAACGGAAGTAGGTCCGCCCGCCGCCCCAGGAGCAGCCGCGGCCGGAGCGCACGGTGAAGCGCGGTCGCCCACCGCCGCCGAGACCCGGCGGCGCCGCCGTCCACTGGCGCAACAACTCCCGCACGACGTAGCGCCGTCCCCTCCAGCGGAAGGCCGTCGGGGCGTCGGGCCGTTTGAGCGGACGGTCGTCATCGCGCTCGACGGCGATCTGTTCACCGATGAAACTCGTCAAGACGGTCGGTAAGAGGGTGATCGGCGGTTCGATAGCGTCGATCATACCACAACCGCCGGAAAGCGCACGGCTTTCCGGCGGCGCGGACTCCGCTCGGCCGGACGCGGCCGGCTTGAATGACTCGAAGCGCCGCTCAGCGGCTGAGAACCAGGCGGCGCGTCAGCACGTCCTCGGCCGAGCTGAGCCGGTAGAGGTAGACACCGTCAACCGCACGGCGCCCGTCGGCACCACGGCCGTCCCAGGTGATCACCCGCTGGCCCGGGGTCAGGTAGTCGTCGAACAACGTGGCGACCCGGCGGCCGGCCAGGTCGTAGACGGCCAGCTCCACCTCGCCGGCCCGAGCCACGCCGAATTCGATGGTCAGCGGTCCAGCGGCCGGGTTGGGGTAGCTCTGGGCCAGGTAGAGGTTGCGCGGGTTGTCAGGGCTCTGGTCGTCGAGCCAGTCGTGGGGACCGACGAGGAGGCGCAGGGCGCGTTCCCCCTCGCCGGGCAGGTACTCGAGGGCGTAATCGCCGACGGTTTTCAGGTTGACGCGGACTCCAACGGCGTCGTCGATCAGCACCGCGCCGATGCCGTTGGGCAGGTCGTCGACGCCCTGCCAACTGACCAGGGCGTAGGAGGCCCCGGCGGCGGGTCGGGCGACGAGGTCGAACTCCAGTCCCGGTCCCAGCTCGGGTCGGATGTCGCTGGCGTATTCGCCCCGGCGGCTGGGCCAGTCGTCGTGGACGAAGACCAGGTTGGGCGCTCCGGCGAGGTAGGGCGGCTCGCGATGCTCGGCGCCGTCCCAGTATTCACTCGCCCCCTCGGCCACGCCGACGCGGTTCCAGGCGTCGAGCAGACCACCGGAATCCAGCCGCAGGTCGATGGTCCAGCGGGGCTCCTCGACCTCGGTGTTCATCGTGGTAAGGGTGGGTTGGGTACCTGCGGCATCGTTAGCCGTCAGCCCGACGACCGCCGGGTCGGGCGAGCGCAGGACCGTTTCGCCCGGCGGGCTGATTGCGGAGGAAATGCCGGTGAGGGCCGTGCTGGGCGCACTCACAGCCATCTCGGAAGCCACCGCCGGCAGAGCCGGACCGCCCCGGGTGAGGCCTGCGGTGTGGCTGACGGGGAAAGCGGCCTCGGGCGGCTCGGCGCCGTCGTCGATGGCCGGGATGTAGAGGGTCGCGGAACCGGAACCGTGGTAGTAGACGAAACAACCCTCCCAGGGTACCAGGGTGTCGGCGGAGTAGTCGTAACTACCGTTGTAGGTCACCGGATCTTCCAGGTCGTCGCCGAGGTCGCCGTTTTCCCCCAGGATAATCACCTCGCGCCAGGCGACGGGGAAGGGATAGGGACAGGCGATCTGGTTCCAGCCCGGCTCGAGGGGGATGCCGCAGGGCGGTGAGGTTTCGGGGCTGCGGCCGGGGCCGGAGTCCAACCGGACGCCGTCGACACCCACGATCAGCCAGTAGGCCCGTCCGGGGGCGAAATCCTGGATCGCGCCCGCGGTGTATTCGACGAAGGCGCCGTCCTGGTAACGGGCCAGGCGCCAGATGTCGCGGTCGTAGTCCCCGAGGTCGTCTTCGAGGACGTCGGCCGGAGAGCCGCCGCCGCTGTAGTCCGTCGGGACGCTGAACAGACGATAATCGGCGACGGTCACGCCGGAGTGCTGGTCGTAGCCCGGATCTATGCCCTCGTCGGCGTAGGTGATCTGGATGCTGTAGGGGGCGTCGGCCCCGCCCGTCGGAGCGGTGGTCTGGTTGAAGCCGTCGGTGGTCCAAAGATAGTACTCGACGCCGTTCTCGCCGACGACGTCGGCGGGGATATAGCCGGTGTAGTTGCCGCCCGAGCCCTGCATGCCGACCTCGCTGTACTCCGAGCTACCGGCGGCGCGGTAGTAGAGGCTGACGCCGAGCAGGCCCTCGTCGTCGGTCACCTCGGCGACGACCAGCAGACGCTCCCCCGTCGGGGTGGTCTCGATCGGGGTGTGGGTGATCTGGGGCGGGCTGGAGTCGGAGCCGTAGGCCAGGGCCACCGAGTGCAGAACCTCGCTGATACGGATATCGTCGGTCTGCAGGTGGACGCGGTACTGCACGTAGCGGTCGCCGTCATCCAGATAATCGGACAGTTCGAAATCGTTGGCGCCGATCTCGGGAGACCAGGTGCCCATACTACCGGCGCTGTTGCTGGAACGGACCTGGAAGGTGATATCCGTGGATTCGGTATCCAGGCTTTCGGAAACCCAGTGCATGATGCCCCAGCCACCGCCGGAGCCTTTGTCCAGGATCGAAGAAACCAACGAGCCGCTGCTGGAGTAGCGGGTGACGTCGAACCACGCCCCCTCGCCTTCGTCCTCGTCGCCCATCATACACAGGATATCCAGGCGCTCGTCGCCGTTGACGTCGCCGTACCAGGCCGCCGAGGCCTCCCAGTAATCCTTGACCACGTGATGGTTGTCCCAGGAGGTGCCGTCGCCGTCGAGGTTCTCGAACCAGCGGATGCGGTCCTGCCCCTCCGAGGAGGCGACGATGTCCAGGTCGCCATCGGCGTCGATGTCCGCTGCGGCGGCGACGTAGGATTCCCAGAAATCGTCGATGACGACGTGCTGGGTCCATACGTCCCCGTCGTTGTCGTTCTCCCACCAGGCGACGACGCCGGGTACGGTGTGCTCGGGATCGTCGCGGGAGCTGAGCAGTACGTCGGGATCGCCGTCGCCGTCGATGTCCGGGGTCTCCAGGGAGGCGCCGCGCTGAAACGTGGGATCGACGTCGTGACGCGGCCAGGAGTCGTCACCGGTGTTCTCCCACCAGTAGACCCCTCCGCCGCTGTAGCCGCCCTGGGCCACGGCCAGATAGTCCAGGTCGCCGTCGTCGTCGACATCGGCGGCGTCGACGGCCCGGTTGTAGAAGACGTCGTCGCTGACCGTCACCTTTTCCCAGGATGAGGTTCCCTGGTACCAGATGTAGGCGTCGTGATCGAGGTAGGAGTTGGTCAGGAAATCGTCGCGACCGTCGTTGTCGATATCGTAGACCTTGATCCAGGTCGGGCCGTTGCAGGAGCCGACGACGTGCTTGGTCCATTCTTCGCCGTCACCGTTGACGTTCTCGAACCAAGCCACCTGGTCGGCTTCGTATAAAGCAACGGCCACGTCGAGATCGCCGTCGCCGTCGATATCATAAAGCTCTTGACAGTGGGGGCTGGAGCCGGTGCGGTCGATGGCGTGCTCGGTCCAGGCCGTGCCTTCGCCGGC
>WJLX01000066.1 GCA_014728225.1 Candidatus Coatesbacteria bacterium
GCCGTTGGCGGCGGCCCGGGCGAAGCAGTGGGCGGCCTCGTCGGCGGCATAGAGCCGGGCGGCGTGAACGCCGGCCCGCAGGTAGAAGCGGGCGGCCCGCTCGGTGTCGCCGCCGTTCTCGTAATGATGGGCCACCAGGGAGAGATAGCCCTCGAGGCGCTCGGCGTAGTGCTCCTCGACCCAGCGGGCGATGCGTAGATGCAGCTCACGGCGGATGCGCTTGAGCAGGCCGTTGTAAACTGTGTCGCGCAACAGGCTGTGCTTGAAGATGTACTCGAGGTCGTCGGAGAACAGTGAATCGAGCTGCCGCCGGATCAGGTCCCGGTGTTCGAGCCGGCTGAGTTCACCGGCCACCTCGCCGTCGAGGAGCCAGGAGACGATCCGGCGCCAGAAGACCTCACCGACGACGGAGGCCGTCTGGATGACCCGGCGCTCCTCGTCGGACAGGCGGTCAAGGCGGGCCCGCAGCACGTCTTCGACGGTGTCCGGGATGTCGAGTTCCTCGATCTCCCGGGTGGCCTCCCAGTGGTCCTCGCGGTTGACGAGGACACCGCGGTCGATCAGGACCTTGATCAGCTCCTCGACGAAGAAGGGGTTGCCCGCCGCCCGTTCGATTATCAGCCGTCGACTGCGCTCGGAGAGACGCTCGACGGCGAGGAGCTCGGCGATCAAGCGCCGACTCTGCTGCGGCGTCAGCTCGCGCAGGTGCAGCAGTCTGCTGTTGTCCGGCTCGTCGAGGCGTTCGAGGAACTCAGTGACCCTGTGCTGGTGCGGTTCCGGGGGGCGGGTGTTGAAGAGGAACAACACCGGAGCCTCCTCGAGGCCGCCCAGGAGATGCAACAACAGCCCCAGGGTGGCGTCGTCGGCCCACTGCAGGTCCTCGATCAGGATCACCAGGGGACGGACCCGGGAGGCGCCGGTCAGCAGCCGCTCCAGCAGGTGACGGACCCGGGCGCGCAACAGCTCACCCGCGGTGCTCCCGCCGCCGTTCTCGTCGGCGGCGGCGCCGATCAGGCCGGCCAGCTGCTCGACGGCGGCGGGGTCGACGTCGCCGCCCACCAGATCGGCGATCAGCTCTTCGAGCCGCCGCCGGATCTCCAGGGGCGGCGTTTCGTCGTCGGCGCCGACCAGGCGGGTCAGGATGTCGTTCAAGGGGTGGTAGGCCGGGGCGGCGGCGTAGACCAGGCAGCGACCCGCCAGATAACGCGGCGGTTGAACGGATTCCGTCAGCCCGAGGGCGAACTCCTCCACCAGCCGGGTCTTGCCGATTCCGGCCACGCCGTGAACGACGACGGCCCGGACCCGGCGTTGACGCAGGACCTCGTCGTAGGCGGCCTCGAGGACGGTCAGCTCCTTCTCCCGGCCGACCAGGGGGGCGTTCAGGCCCGGAATGCCCCGCCCCTTGCCCCGCACCGGTTTCCTGCGCAGGACCTGGAAGCGCTCGAGGGGCTCGCTGAGCCCCTTGACCATCAGGGCTTCCAGGGGTTGGTAGTCGAAGACGTGGCTGGTGCGGCGGTGGACGTCCCGGCTGACGACGACGGCGCCCGGGACCCCCGTCTCCTCCAGGCGGCTGGCCACGTTGACCACGTGGCCGAAGACCTGGTAGGCGCCGCGCGGTGTGCGGGTGCGCCGGGTGAGGATCACCTCGCCGTAGTGGACGCCGACCCGGATCTGGAAGGCCGGACCGTCCCCGCCGAAGCCCCGGGTGCGCTCCAGCATCCGCAGGGCGACGTCGACGGCGCGCTCGGCGTTGTTCTCGCTGACCCGGGGCACGCCGAAGACGGCCATCACCGCGTCGCCGATGAACTGCTCGACGAAGCCGCCGCCCAGGGTAACCTGACGGCCCAGCTCGGCCAGCAGCTCCTCGACGGCGGCCTTGACCTCCTCGGCGTCGCCGTCGGCCACCAGCCGGGTGAAGTTGCAGATGTCGGCGAAGAGCACGGCCACCCGCCGCCGCTCCTCGACGGTGTCCGTCGTGGTCAACGGCGCGCCGCAGCCGCCACAGAAGCGGACTTCGGCGGCGTTCTTGAAGCCGCACAGCCGGCAGGTCAGGGTTTCTAAGGTCATCGTAGTTCCATATGCAATAAAGCCTGTATTTCATTTAGTTTAGCACATCGCGGCCCCCGGTCCCAATCAAAACCACCGGCGCCGCCGGACGACGGCTCGAGGCGCGAGTGACCGGGAGGTGCTGAAGTACGCCTTTACAGACAGACGCCCCAGGTGGTAGATTATACGCTGACCTGCGGAGCATCGAGCTTCCACGCTGCACCAACCGCCATACTCCATGACTCTCAAACTACCCCACGAGTTCCGCCCGACGGCAAGCAAGGTCGGTCGCCGCACCTACAATCTGGCCTACTCGACGCCGGAAATGGACCCGGACCTGTCGGCCAACCTGGACGAGGCCCTGCAAACCGCCCAGCACCGCCCCGTTCTAGTCGAGATCGTCGGCGAGGGCTGCTTCGGTGACCCCTCCTTCATCGATTACCTGCTTGAGCGCGGCCGGGAACGGGAGATGCAGATCATCGATCTGCCCCGCCTCCACGGCCATCAGGAGCCCTTGAGCATCCTGCGACGCATCGTCGGCCGTTCTGGTGAGGAGGGAGCGGCCTGGGCCGCGGAGCTGCCCGACGAACTGGCCGAGCAGTTGTGGCTGCTCGACGTCGACGAACCGGTCGCCTTCTCCACGGGGCGGGCCCTGCGCTGGCGTCGGATACGCCTGGTGATGGAACTGCTGAGGCGACGCCTCAGCGTGCCGACGGTGCTGACTATCTGCAGTCGTTTCGGCGAGGTCGACCACGAGACCATCCATCTGCTGGAGTTCCTCTTCGACAACCTGCCCGAGCTGCGCGTGATGCTCGTCTTATCCTACGACGAACGCAACGCCCTGACCGGGATTTTTTCCGGCCTCGACAGCTATTATATCCGCTTCATCCCGGAAATCCGGGCGGAGTTCCTGGGTGAATTCGGTCTGGCCTTGCAGAAAAACCTCAGCCATGAGCAGTTTGCCGGTTTCCTCGCCGAGCTGACCCCCAGCCGGTGTTACGCCGAACAGCTACGGTACTATTTCGAGCACGACCTCAAGGGGCGCTACGATCGGCGTCTCAATTATCCGCTGACGCCGATTCAGCTCTTCCTCAGCCGCTGGCAGAAGGTCGACGAACGGGAGCGGCGCCTGTTACTGGCCCTGGCGCTGCGCCAGACGCCGCAGAGCGCGGAACGGGCGGCCGAGGTCGCCGAGCTGCCCCTGGAGAGCGTACGGCGGCTGCTCGAAGACCTGGTCGCCAAACGCCTCTGCCTGGAACTACCCGACGGCTACGTGCTGAGCGATCCCAGTTTCTATACCTGGAGTGTCGATTTCTCCGACCACCAACTCACCGAGCAGCTCCACCGCCGCCAGCTGGACTCAACGATTGACGACGACGGCTTCCCCGCCCGTTTGAGCCGCCTCGAACACCTGATCGCCCTCGACGAGCGCGGGCCGGCCCGTCGTTTGGCTGTCGAGCTCCTCGACGACCTCAATCAACGGGCGCTGTTCCACACCGTCAACACCCTGGAAGGAAGGGTACGCGAGATACTCGCCGCCAACGCCCCCGTCGACGAGGTCTACGGAATCTACATCCAGCTGATCCCGGCGGCGCTGGCCCTCGAGGACGCCGACGGAGCCGCAACACTGCTCGAAGAACTGGAAGCCTACGCCGTGAGGCTCGATGACACCCAGCGTGGTCGACTCGAATTTTTCCACGGCCGCCGGGCCCTGTTGGACAACGACCACCGGGAAGCCCTGGAACGCTTCGCCGCGGCCGCCGGACTGACCGCCGACGAAACAGCAGCCCTCCCGGCCCTCGAGGCCGCCGTCGAGTGCGCCCTGGAACTCGGCGATCCCCAGAAAACCGACGAACTGCTGGCATTGTACGATAATCTGAACGAATCCCCGACGGTGCGACGCAGTCGACTGCTGAGCCGGCTGCGCCGGGACAACCGCCGCAGCGACTACGCCGCCGCCGAGGAGACGATCAGCGAGATCAACGCGCTGCTCGCCGAGAGCGAGGCCGATGAGCGCTATCTCGTCGACTTCGAGCTGGAGCTGGGACGCATCGCCAAGAACCGCGGCCGCGGCGACGAAGCCCACGAGCACCTCGAACGGGCCCGAGACACCGCCCGCAGCATCGGCTACATCCGCGCCGAAGCCTACGCCCAGTCGATCATCGCCCAGGTCCATTACACCCAAGGCAGGCTCGACAAGGCCATCGAGCATTACCTCGATTCCCTCAAGCTGCTCAACTACGTCGACGAGGTCAGCCTGCGCTTCGCCATCCTCAACAATCTGGGACTGATCTATCACAGTTGGGGCTATCTCGAATCAGCCCTCTCCTGCATCGAGATCTGCGAGCGCCACAACCGCACCCAGGACGTCGTCGAGGAGATCCAGACCACCCGCTACAACCTGGCCCTGCTCTGGCTGGACCTGGGCTTCATCGACCGGGCCCAACGCTACCTCAAGGAGCTCAGCGAGACCAACAGCCGCCCCGGCGGACAGGCCTCGGCCAGCGTCCGCCACAACACCTCTTACCTGATGGGGCGCATCGCCGAGCGTCAGAGCAACCACTCCCTGGCCGAGCGGCTCTTCCGCCGTGCCGCCGAGCAGTTCGGTCAACGGGACATCCGCCTGTGGGAGATGTTCGTCAAAATCTTCCTCGCCCGCAGCCTGAGACGACAGAACCGCCTGGACGAGGCCGCGGCGTTCCTCGACGAAGTCGAAACCGCCGTCGAAGAACTGAACTCCCGCCGCCTGGAACTCAACTACCTCGAGGAACGCGCCGCGCTGCTCCAGGATCGCGCAGACTACCAAGCCGCCGAAGAACGTGCCAACCGGGCCCTGGAAATCGCCGACCGTGTCGGCATCCCCCTGACCCGCTTCCGCATCTACCGGCTGCTGTCGCTGATCCAGCAAGCCGCCGGCCGCAACGATGAAGCCCGTCACTCCTACGAGGCCGCCGCCGAGGACCTGGATGGGATCCTGGCCGATTTCAGCCGCGAGGAGCTGCGCGAAGGCTTCCTCAAGCGCCCGCAAATCGCCGCCTTCCGCGAGAACCGCCCCTGAACGACCCCGGCGGCGAGACCTGTTTGGCAGCCTCCCTCCCCCGGGGTTAAACAGGCCCGGGCCCCGGAACTGGCACGGTTTTTGCATCTCGGCGCCCGTTGGAGCGGCGGCAACGGTTCGCCTCCGCAAAAACCGTGCCAGTTCCGGGGCCGGAGTGTACTCAAGCGGTTGCGAGAGGTATCAAACAGGTCTCGCCGCGGGGTGTCAAGCGGGCTGAAGCGTTGCTCGCGGATATGAACAAAAACCCCCTGTCGGGGGTTTTTGTCGCTTGTCGGGGTACTCGGTTCTCAGGCCAGCTCTTCGTGGTGGGCCAGGGTGGAGCGCACGGTCTTTTCGTCCTCGAGCTCGTTGAGTGCCTTACGGAGCTCGGGTTTGTTGATCAGCTTGGCGATTCGGGAGATGGTGTGCAGGTGCTGGTGGGGGTCGTCGGCGGGGCTGATCAACAGGAAGACCAATTTGACCTTGGAGCGCCCGTTGTCGCCGAAGCGGATGCCTTTCTTGCTGCGACCGATAGCCAGGATCGGTTTGTCGAGGCCGGGCATCATCAGGTGGGGGATGGCGGCGCCGGAGCCGACGGCGGCTTCGTACTCCAGCTCACGATTAAAGATGGCGCTGATTACCTCGGCGTTGGTCGGCAGCCCGGGCTGACCAACGATGAGGTGCGCCATCTCGTGCAGAGCTTGATGCCGGTCTTCGGCTTCCAGGTTTAGCTTCACCGCCCCGGAGGGGATCAGTTGTTCGAGGCGCAATTACCCTCCTTTGCTGTGGCCGCCTTTGTCGGCGGACGTTGGTGATGATTGCCTTGATGAAAGTCCAGTCGGAGTCTTTACCAACCAATTAATAGAATAGCCCAAAAGTGGCCCAGCGTCAAGGTGTGCGCGCCGAATACCGGCGCGGATACAGTTGTTGAAGCCGCCGACCCTTACTGTACTGTACTGTACTGTACTGTACTGTTCGGAGCTGTTCGGAATGGATCGGAA
>WJLX01000067.1 GCA_014728225.1 Candidatus Coatesbacteria bacterium
GGCCCTGGGCGACTAACGGCTTCGAGTCGTTATCGTGCGGTAAAACGTTTATTCGAGGCGGCCCCGGGTGGGATGAAAAAACTCCGCCCCTGCAGGGGCGGGTCTACAGCGTCGAGATATCCGCAGGGGCGATGATTCCTCAGTCGCCCCCTTTTTTAGTATCTTGCCCCGTAGGTGCAGTTGATGAATGACAACCCGCGCACGGGGCACCCCAGCACACTGGAAGACGTCTTCAACATCTTACCGACGGAGTGGTCTAACCCGGCCGGCCGGCCCCAACCGCGTCCCGACGATTGCGCCGGCGGGCCCGCTGTGGTAGCATACCAGAACCGTCGACAATCTAGCAGATACTTCACACCCGAAGCCAACTACGGCACCCCCGAGCGCACGGAGCCTCTCCCACGGATTTCTGCATGGAGCACAGCCTGCAAGAAGAACTGGACCTGCTGACCTTCGGTCTGGTGGATTGCCTGACCGCCGAAGAACTCGCCGAACGGCTGAAGAAGGCCCGAGCGGCCGGTAAGCCACTGCGCGTCAAGTACGGCGCCGACCCCAGCGCGCCGGACATCCACCTCGGCCACTCCGTCCCCCTGCGCAAGATGCGCCAGTTCCAGGACCTCGGCCACCACGTCGATTTCGTCATCGGCGACTTCACCGGGATGATCGGCGACCCGACGGGGCGCTCCAAAACCCGCCCACCGCTGACCGTCGACGAGGTCCGCGCCAACGCCCGCACCTACGAGGAGCAGGTCTTCAAGATTCTCGACCCCGCGCAGACCACCATCCGCTTCAACGCCCAGTGGAACGACGCCCTGCACTTCTCCGACGTCATCCGTCTGGCCGCCACCTACACCGTGGCCGCGATGCTGGAGCGCAACGACTACCGGCAGCGCTTCGAGGACGGCAAGCCCATCTACATCCACGAGTTCCTCTATCCGCTGGCCCAGGCCTACGACTCCGTCCAGTTGAAATCCGACCTCGAGATCGGCGGCACCGACCAGCTCTTCAACTTCGTCACCACCCGGGAGATCATGAAACGCCACGATCTCGAGCCCGAGATCGTGGTCACCGTCCCCCTGCTCGAGGGCACCGACGGCGTCGAGAAGATGTCCAAGTCCCTGGGCAACTACATCGGCATCAACGAGCCCCCGGAGCAGATCTACGGCAAGACGATGAGCATCCCCGACGAGCTGATCGTCCGCTACTTCACCCTGACCACCGACGTGGCGCCCGCTAAGGTGCGCAACCTCGAGCGCGAGATGTCCGCCGGGGAGCTCAACCCCCGCGACGCCAAGGCCCGCCTGGCCCGGGAACTCGTCCGCCTCTACCACGGACGCGCCGCCGTCGCCGCCGCCGAGGAACACTTCACCAAAGTCGTCCGCCGAAAACAACTGCCCGATGAGATCGGCGATTACACCGTCAAGCAGGACGAGAACTGGATCTGCGCCGTAATGAAGGACATCGGCTTCGCCAAGAGCAACGGTGAAGCGCGACGTCTGATCCAGCAGGGGGCCGTCCGCCTCGACGGTGAAAAGGTCGCCGACGTCGACCTCGAGTTCGGCCCCGCCCATGACGGCGTCGTCCTCCAGGTCGGTAAGCGCCGCTTCCGCCGCCTGCGCTTCTGCGACGGAGCCTAACCGGGTCCCACCCCACCAGACGAGGGATCGCCATGAAGAAAACCCTGCTCATCCTGCTGCTGACCGCTTTGATCACCGCACCCGTCCTCGCCGAGGAGTTCTTCGACGAGCGCTACTTCCAGCTCTCCGTCGGCACCGTCTACCTGCCCTACCAGACCTCCATCGTCGTGGCCGACCTGGTGTCCAAGGAGATCCCCACCTACGAATTCATCGACCGTCACCTGCTGGCCTACTCCGCCCGGCTACAGTTCCCCATCCGCGAGTGGTTCAAGCTCGGCGTCCAGTTCGCCTGGTCCAAGGACACCTTCGCCTATGAGGACGAAGGCCGGATGGAAAGCGAGTTCGACCTCGATATCAAGCACTACTTCCTGGCCTTCCAGATGCCCATCTCCCTATTGCGCGGCGACTGGATCGACATCACCCTCAGCCCCTTCTTCGCCTACTACGGCGCCAGCCAATCCCCCGAGAACATCGACCCCAGCCGCGAGACGCGCACCGACGTCTGGTACCGCGCCAGTTGCGAATGGAGCGGCGTCGGCTTCGGCGGCACCCTCGGCGCCGCCTTCTACTTCGGCGACTTCATGGTCGGTCTCGAAGGCGGCTGGCTCCAGGGCGGCATCGATGTCGACCGCAAGCTCTACATCGAGGACGAGGAGGACGACGATCAGGACTACTACCTCGACCCCTCCTCGACGATGGGCGGCTATCTGTTCAGCGTGGAGGCCGGCTACTTCTTCTAGCATCCGGTCTCGCAAAGACAGCGAACGGTTCGGCAGACCCGACCCCGCGGAAACCGATCCCCCCTTCCCGGGAGAGGCAGATCCGGCCGACGCAACCGTGTCGACGACGAACGGCGGGGTTTACGATCCCCGCCGTTCGTACACCTACACCGCAGCTCCATTCCATTTTACCGCGGAGCGCGGGGCTCCAGCCATCGGTGCCGGCCGATGGGTTCCAACTCAATCGTCAACCGCAAACCCGCGGTACGTCGAAAACCCCGGGCCGGCACGGGCGAGCTGCGGAGGGGGTTGAACTCCCGCCCCTGACAGATCGGCTGTCTCAACGCTTTTTGCGCTTGGGCGGCAGCCCCGGACGCTCGTCGGCGGGTTTGATACGCACCTCGGAGCTGAACTCGGCCTTCAGCGAGGCCATCGCCCCGCAGTAGCGCTCCTCGGAGAGCCGGACGGCCTCGCGCACCTTGTCCTCGTCCAGGCCGTCGCCGAAGACGTGGTAGACCAGGTGGATCTTGTTGAAGGGCTTGGGGTAGTCCTCCTCCCGCTCGCCGTCGATGTCGATGCTGAAGCCGGCCACGGGCTGGCGCATCTTGCCCAGGATGCTGTAGACGTCCATGCCGCTGCAGCCGCCCAGGCCGATCAGCAGCAGCTCCATCGGGCGGGGCCCGGAGGCCGAACCGCCCTTGTCGACGGGACCGTCCAGGGGTACCCAGCTAGCCCCGGTCTCCCCGCGGCCCATGAAGGTCAATCCCTCCAGGTGTCGTATCTCGACGCGCATCGTTATCTCCTCGTTAAGGATTGTCGTTAGTGGTCGTCGCTTAGGGTGTAGGCGCCGTCGTCACCACGGACGACCGTCCCGCGTTCGCGCAGGGCCTCCAGCCGCTCCGGCACCAGGGCCGGTGCGCTCTCGATGAAGCCCCGGCCGAAGTCGATCATGGCGTGGAAACGCGGCCGCCATTCGCTGATAAACGACCTCAGTTCGTCCTGGAGCTCCGCCGGCGAGCGTGGCCCGGCGGCCAGGGCGTAGCGGATGAAGCGCTCGGTCAGCGTCGCCAGCCACTTGCCCATCCCCCGGCCGAGGAAGTGGCGCACCCCGGCGCCGTCCTCCCCGCCGCTGGAGCGCAGCTCGCCGATCAGCTCGAAGGCGCTTCTGGCGATCAGGAAGCCGATGATGACCGAGGCGCCGGCGTCGGCGTAGACCAGCCAGGCGGCGTCCCAGGCCCGCGAGAGCATCGACAGCCCCACGCCCCCGGCGACGAGCAGGGAGGTGAGGAAATGGTTGCGGCTGTCGACGGCCTGGCAGATCAGGGCGAAGTTGCCGTGGCGCATGCCGACGAAATATTGGTAGGCCGAGACTACGAGCATCAGCAGCCCGGCGGCCAGGGAGACCGCCAGGGTCAGCCAGGGCAGCTCGACGGGCTCCGGCGCGGCGATCTTGCCCCAGGCCGCCCAGCCCACCCCCACCACGCTGACGAACATCAGCACGATGATGAAGATCGAGGTCAACCGCTGCTTGTCGTAGCGGATGCCCAGCGCCACCAGCACCGCGGCCAGGGTGTCGCCGGTGTTGTCGATGCCGTCGGAGATCAGCCCCGCCGAACCCGACAGGAAGCCGATGAACAGCTTCACCGCGCTCAGCAGGACGTGGACGATGATCGTCGCCCGGGCCGCGCCGCGGGGCGAAAGGAACTTGTCCACGAAGTAGGGCACCGCGGCGGCGACATGGCGCTCCAGCTCCCCGCCCGCCGGGGTCAGCCGGTAGGTCTGACCCGAGCGCTCGATGATCCCGGCGTCGGTGGTGCGCTCCAGGAAACCCTCCAGGGTGACCCTGCGTCGTCGGCCCGACTCCCAGTCCCGGCCGTAGAGGATCCGCTGCCGCCGGGTGAAATCCTCCAGCTCATCCAGCGTCAAGGGGCGCCGGCCCAGCTCGAGGATCAGCGGCAGGTAATGATCGGCGATCCGGTTGATCGCCTTGTGCAGCGCCCGGTGGCTCTCCCAATGCTCCAGGTGCTGATCCTTGAACTCCGCCTTCTCGGCCAAGCCGCCTCCCTCGCCAGCGTCCCCGTCCAGTGTAACTGACCCCGCCGCCGGGCTCAAGACTCGACCTTCGGGCGGAACGAAACACCCCGCCCGCCCCCCCGGCGGTTCGAGACTGGACAGCGTAAGCCCAAATCGTTATTATCTAAAGGCTAGCTCAACGACACGAGCGCCGACATGAAACTCCTGGGCCTGGGTCTCGACCTCGTCGAACTGGACAACTTCACCCGGCGGCTGACCCCGGAGCTGATCGGGGAGCTCTTCACTCCCGCCGAACGGAACTACTGCGAGTCCAAAGCCAAACCCGCCGAGCATTACGCCGCCCGCTTCGCCGCCAAGGAGGCCGTGATGAAGGCCCTCGGCGCGGGACTCGCCCAGGGGCTGCGCTTCGACCAGATCGAGGTCGGCCGGGACGAGGGGGGAGCCGTTCACATCAAGCTCGACGGCAAGGCGGCCGCGCGCGCCGCCGAGCTCGGAGTCGGCGCCTGGCGCGTATCCCTGACCCACACCCGCAGCACCGCCGCCGCCGTCGCCGCCGCCCTGGCCCTCTAGACCACCGACCGGACTCATAAC
>WJLX01000068.1 GCA_014728225.1 Candidatus Coatesbacteria bacterium
CCGGGCTCGGCGGGACTCACCCCGTCGATTGTAAGCGTCGAGCCGGTCCAGGCTTCCCACGGCCAGGCCGTAGGAGTTGTAGACGTTCGTCGTCGAGGACGCCGGGGCCGCGCCAGCACGTTGGACGTTGCCGCCAAGGCTCGACAGCAGGTCGACCACGCCGGGAATGCCACCCGCCAGGGCCGCCTCCATATCTGGCTGCGGGATGATGTATTCCGGGGCCCCGCCCTCACCGACCATCGCTACAGTGGGCTTCGAGACGTACCCGCCCTCGGCGAAGCCGAAGATGGACAGCAGATCACCGACCAGGCCCCAGCCGGGGTTCTGCAGGCCGACGAAAACATCGACCAGCCCGCCGACCACCCGGCCCAGCTCGTCATCCAGACGCCCCAGGAAGGCCTCGGTCACCTGTTCCAGGCCGTTGAACAGGCCCGCTTGCAGGTCCCCGACGGCCGCCTCGTCGAGGGACGGTTTCTTGCCGGCGGCCGCTTCGAGACGCTCGGCCCCGGATTCCAGGGCCTCGGCGGCTCGTTCCAGCCGCTCGAGCCCGCGGTTGAGCTTTCTCTCGTTGTCAGGTTTCATCTCACTCGCTCGGGATCGTGGGGATGGGGGAACGACGCCGGAGGTGTTCACGCTGCTGCCGCTTCAGCAGAGCGGCCAACTCGGCATGAGCGATCACCCGGCGCAGGGACCAGTCGAACAGCAGCTCCTCGAGGGAGCGATCGAGCTCCCGGGCCAGCAGGGCCAGGCCGCCGAGGAAGCCTAGGCTCGCCGCGTCGCCGGGTTGTCGAGCGGTTCCGCTCCGGCTTTTTTTCGCACCACCTCCAGCGCCCGGGGCAGGTATTCCCGGGTGAAGCGGTAGAGCTCGGTAGGGGGATGCCGGCGGGCGAAGGCGGCCAGCTCGGCCTCGGGCAGGGGGCGCTGGGTCAGGGCGGCCAGCTCGGCGGGCCGGTCCTGATGCAGCACGACCCACAACAGGTAGAGCCCGGTCTCCGTCGGCGTCAGCTCGTAGGGCAGACCGCCGCGGGCGATGCGCTCCAACAGGACGTAGGCGTAACAGGTGGGCTCGGGGTAGCAGTAGTGGCCGATCTGGACCGTCCGCTCGGTGAGGAAATCCTCCGGGACCGGCTCTGAGCCGGGGACGCTCTCGTCGTCCAGCGCTTCTTCGGCGCGCTTGAACAGTTCTTCACGCAACAGCTCGGCCATCAGAGAATCCCCCGGCTGGGCGGCAGGTAGAAGACGATGTCGCCGTCGCTGGAATTATGGGCAGTGAAGCGCAGGGTGAAGGCTCCGAGCTTGCCGTTGGCGGCGCCGAGATCGAAGGAACCGCTGCGGCGGCAGTCGGCCAGGTAGACGGCGAAACGCCCGGCGGGCACCTCGCCGCTCTGCAGGTCGTGACCGCGCAGCACGCCGTAGAGGGCGAAGCGCCCGGGCAGGTCCCGCGGTCCGACGGTCAGCTTGTCACCGTCGGAGTCGTCCAGGCGCAGGTAGTCCAGGCTCAGGGCCGTGCCGGCGTCGGCGGCGTTGAAGGTCAGCACCAGGCCGTCGATCGAGTACTCCCCGGCGGCCGGTGAGTCGTCGACCCGGGCGAAGGCCTCGCCCGAGGAATCAGCGACGCGCTCGGAGCCGGCGACGGCGTCGTCGTGCTCCAGGGTGATGGTGTAAGGCGACTCGGCGGGGACGGCGGCGGATTCGCCCAACACCTCGAGGACCCGACCGGCGGAAGCCGTTCCGCCGAGAGCCAGACGCAGGGCGGCGGCGTCCAGGGCCTTGAAGGCCACCTCGCCGCGCCACTTGACGCCCGTGGGTACACTGTAGGAGCTCCAGGATTCACCGGCGGGAAAGGAGATCTCCTCCAGCTCGCAGGTCAGCTTGAAATCCTGTACCCCGCCGAAGACCACGCCGTCGCTGACGTCGACGACGCAGCCCTTACCGGTGAGAACGGTGGAAGGCATCGGTTTCCTTTCGCAAAGGGAGGTTGGCGGCCCGCTAGGGTGCGTTGACGGCCAGACGCAGGCTGGTGGCGGCGTGATGCAGGGCGGGACGCGGCGGCTCCTCCCCGGACGTACGCCAGAGGTAGGTCTCCAGGTTGAGCAGCTCCAGCCACTCCTCGCCGCTGTGTCCGGTCACCTCGCCGCCGGTGGTGGAGTAGGTGTAGGGAAAGCCGCCGCCGGCGGCCCGGCGCAGCAGGCGCCAGAGGGTCGCCGTGTCGGCGGTCAATTGCCAGAGGGCGTCCTCGCGCTCCAGGGCTTCGCGGCTGAAGGTCACGCTGAGACCGACGAGGGAGCGCCAGGCGTCCTCGCGCTCCAGGGAGTCGACGCCGATAGTCACCAGGCCGCCGGCGGGGACGACGACGGTTACCCTCGGCGCCGCCGGATCGAAGCTGAGCTGGGCGGCCGGGAAGGCATCGTCCAGCAGGGCGCCGAGAACACGGGCGTGATGCTGCAGGATGTCGGCCATCAGTCGACCTCCGTGGAATGTTCGAAGCGCCTGAAGCTCGAGAGGGTCGGAGTGTTGGGGTCGTCGCGGAACCAGGCCGGTCCGCCGCGGCCCGCGGCCAGCTCGCGACCCAGCAGGGCCGGATCGCGCACCAGCAGGGTGACGAGGGCGTCGTAGTCGGCGCGGAAACGCTCGGCCCGACCGTCGTCGGCAGCCGCTCCGGCGCGGCCGTAGTAGACGGTCAGCACCTCGGCGGCGGCCCGGTAGAGGCACAGGCGCTCGACGATCGGCGGGACGGGATCCAGCGGCGTTTCAGCGACGACGGCCCTGAGTCGCAGGTCGAGTTCGGCGTCGGCGGCCTCGAGATAATCGGTCAGGGTCTCGTCGCTGACGGCGGCGAAGGCGTCGCCCAGCAGCTCGCGCAGTTGACTGGTTTCGGCGTAGGGCACGGGGGCTCCTTGGCGTGGATTAAAACGGAATGGATGATGGCGGAGCGGGAGAATCTCCCGCTCAGTCGGGCCGTCTAGCTGCCGGAACCGTCGGAGGCGTAGGCCAGTTGGGGGAAGGTGTAGCCGGCGTTGTAACGCTGGCGGGTGCCGAAGGCGTAGAGGTCGTTGCGGAAGACCACATCGCCGGTGGCGGGATCGGTCTGGGCGGTCAGCTCCAGCTCGGTGCGCTGCTGGAAGACCAGGGGCTTGAGCGGCTCCGTGGTCATCAGCAGGTACCAGGCGCTGTCCGAGCTCAGGTAGGGGTTGAGGGCGACCTCGAACAGGCCGGCCAGAGGGTTGTTGGCGGCGCTGCCGGCGTCGTAGAACGGATGCTGGGTCAGCTCGAGGGCGCTGAAGTACAGCGCCGGGGGGACCATCAGGATGGTGCGCTCGGGACCGACGTGGTTACCCCAGGGGGCACCGTCGTTGCGCTTGGCGCCCATCAGGGTTTCTAGGCCGTCCTGAACGGCCTCGGCGTCGAGCAGGGCGTCGGTCAGGTTGCTGAAGGTGGTGCCGTCGTCGAGGGGGTGGGAGTCGCTGAAGAAGGCGACGCCGTCGTAGCAGGCGTCGTCGAAGCCGGCCTCGAGGACCGCGCTGACCAGGCGGCCCTGGTGCTCGGCGGCCCGCTGGGCGGCGGCAGTGATCGCCAGACCGATCTGGCCGGACTGGTCGTCCTCGACGGCGCTGCGCTCGAGGTAGAAGCCGAACTCCCAGGTCTTGTTGCGGATCGAGTAGCGCTGACTGACGCCCTGGTTGATGACCCGGTCGCCGATCCACTCGCGCACGTCGCCGACCAGGCGCAGCCAGTCGTAGTACTCCTCGGCCGCGCCGGAGGAGACCACGGTGGTGAAGCGTTGCCAGTCGGAGGCGCGCAGCTCGTTGTAGGCGCGGAAGAACTCGGTCCGCACGACCCCTTCGAGCAGCTTGGGCGAGAGGTCGCTGGCGGTGGTGAAGGGCATTTATCCTCCCGGTTCGTGGAAAAAAGGGAACTAGGCCGCGTGGTCGCCGGCGTCGAAGCGCAGCCGAACGTGGCCGGAGTCGACGATACCGACGATCAGGCCGGCGTAGACGGAGTTGCTGGTGGACAGGGCCACGGTTTCGTCGTCGGAGATGAGGGCGTCAGCGCCCAGGTCACCGGCGGCGGCCGAGGTCTTGGCGACGACGATCGAGCCCTGGGTGACGACGATGACTTCCTTGTCACCGTCGGCGCCCGTGGAGTTATCGGCACCGTCACGGGCCACGCCGACGAAGCGCAGGCCGGCGGTGTCGGCGCCGGGGACCAGGTAGCCGTCGCCGTTGAGGCAGACGAGGGCGCCCTTGTAG
>WJLX01000069.1 GCA_014728225.1 Candidatus Coatesbacteria bacterium
CTCGGGGTAGCCGTCGCTGTCGTAATCACCCACGGCGCAGCCATAGAACCAGAAATCGGGTGGTTCCGGGTCGATTTGCCAACTCGGCTCGCTCTCCAGGCCGTCACCGTCATTGTAGTACAGCTCGATACTCATCGAGGCCGCCAGCAGATCGAGATCGCCGTCGGCGTCGATATCCACGGGAATGGTGTTGACCGTGTCCAGCTCGCTGTCGCTGACCCAATCGGCCGTTTCGTTGATGGTCGTACCGTTGTGATAGTAGAGTCGATCGTGGCCGCTATAGCCCACTGTTGCACAGTTACCGGTGTAAAAGTCCAATCGATTACTCCAGACGTAATCGAACTCGACGTCTTCACCCGCCGCGGGGGCGAAGCCCAGGGAGACCCAGCCCAGCTCCGGATCGCAGCACCACTCGTCATCGGGCAGGGTGACGCCCCCGACGCGGACCGCGCTGATCTCCCGGGCCGGGTAGTGTTCCACATAGAACACCTTACGCTGGCCATCGCCGGTACGGAGTTCGCCGTTCTCCAGCCGCCAGCCGTCACCGTTGAAATCGCCGACACAGCAGGCGTAGGAATAATTGCTGTCGTCGCTTTCCCAATCCGCTTCGTAGCCGTAGGGCAGCTCCGTCCCGCCCACAACAGCCAAGGCCATCAGACAAAGAGTCACCTTACACATCATCTCCTCCTTACCTTTAAGAACTATGGTTTTGGGGATCACACACGATCATGGACCAATCAGGATGCTTTAGGTCGTCTAGCATGCCGGGATCGTTTCTGTGGTTGAAGCTGAACGACCCTTCCCTGATAAAGAGCCTGAAGGTGCGCTTTAAGACGCCGTGGTCGGATATTAGGCGGTGTTTGGCGTAGCCCCGGAAGCTCTCGAGGCCGTTGATATGCACTTTACCATTGACCGGGGTCTTGTCATGATAGATGCGCTTGTGGTGGAAGCCGTTGAGCGACGGCCTGTTACAGACCTTACAGCCGTCGGAGTAGACGCTCGAGTCCAGCTCGACGTTCTCCAGGATCGCGCCCAGCAGGTGCTTCTCGCCGCAGTTGGGCGGCAGGCTGACGCGCACCCCGCCGCCTGGCTTGAGCAGCCCGAAGACGGGGATCTTGCCGCCGGCGCCCCGGCCACGTTTGCCCTGCCGTGGTCGCCGAAGTAGGACTCATCGACCTCGATGTGCTTACAGTATGCGCCCCTCGAGCTTCTCCAGCTCGGCCTCCCGAGCGGCGATACGCTCGCCAATGATACAATAATTCTTGGCGACCGTATTGGGATGGACACCGACCTTGTTGGCCGCTCGGGCCGCGGTTGCTTCAAGCCACAACAGCGCGGCGATCAACTCGCGCTGTTCTGCTGAAAGCCCACGGCGAGCCGGTTTATAGTTAAAGCGTTTGCGACAGCGCTTATATATCCGCCGCCCCTCACCTAACATGTTGTGATAGCGATAGTTACACTTCGGACACGTGACGTGCCTGTTGGGATTACTCTTTAAGCCGGCGGCCACAGCGCCGCCTTTACTTGTGGCAGGATAGTATCCTGGTAACTCTCGTGACTACAAGACAATAACAATTTATGATGATCCATAGCGTTAAGGTATCCCTAGTTTTGATTATTATATAGAAAGATTAACCCCCGTCAACATCGCCGCCGGAGATACGGCAGCGAGCGGCAAGGGTCCGTCAGCTTGGATGCGGCGTCACATCCATGGCGAAGCGAGTAACGCCTAGGGGCTGGAGGAGTGGTAGAGGGCGGGCTCGCTGGAGGCGGAATGACCGCGCAGGATCAGCCACAGGGTGCGCAGGATCAACCCGAGGTCGTAGAAGAAGCCGATGCGGTCGACGTACTCGAGGTCGATGGCGATCTTCTCGCGGAAGATGCGCAGGTAGTCGTTGACGGCTTGTTCGTAGGAGATGGTCTTGGCCTCGTTGATGTAGGAGAGCTGGGCCAGGCCGGTCATTCCGGGCTTGACCTCGAGAATGCGCCGCTCGTGGGGCCGCATCAGGGCGACGTACTCGGGTACCTCGGGCCGGGGTCCGACGAGACTCATCTCGCCGCGCAGGACGTTGATCAGGTTGGGCAGTTCGTCGAGCTTCCAGTCGCGCAGGAAGGCTCCGACGCGGGTGATGCGCGGGTCGCCGGCCGAGGTGATCAGTTGGCCGCTGCGCTGGGCGTCGCAGACCATGGTGCGGAACTTGTAGACGCGGAAGAGGCGGCCGCCGCGGCCGACGCGCTCCTGGCGGAAGAGGACGCCGCCGGGGCTGTCCAGGGAGACGGCTACGGCGATGAAGCCCAGTAACGGCGAAAGCAGGGTCAGGCCGAACAGGGCGCCGACGATGTCCAGGGCGCGTTTGAGGAAGCGTGTCACGGCGGTGTGGTGCTCCGGGGATTGAGGTTGGGATTATTCACCCGGCTCGTTTGCGGGCGGGCTCAGCGCGGGATGTCGATAATGAGGGGGGGCTTCTCTTCCCCGTCTTCGGTAAAATACCAGCGTCGAAAGGTTTTCTCGGCCTCGAGTTGCAGGTTGAAGGAGCGCCGGGCGACGCTGTAGGGCGGTTGAGGGACGAGGGCACCACGGGAGCAGGCCTTGACGCAGGCCAGGCAGTCCCAGCAGGCTGCCTGGTCGCGGCAGTAGGCCCGCAGGGTTTGGGGGTCGATGTCCATCAAGGCGCCGGGGCAGACGGCCACACAGCGCTGGATGTCCGCGCCGCGGCAGTTATCGCAACGGTCCTTGAGTGTTTTAACGGCCATCGTCGACCTCCGACGGATTGTCTGGGACGGGTTGCCTGGGACGGGTTGCCTGGGACGGGTTGCCTGGGACGGGTTGCCAGAACACTTGTTAGTATACACCATCCTGCTTCGGCGGGCCAAGGCGGCCCCCGCTCCTGGATTATCTAACAGCAAACCGACCGGACATGGTGATCGGGGCCGCTCCCGCTGTTGGCGATACGCCCGGTGGTGTATTGACTAACAATGGCCGGTGTTGTATTCTCTAACGGTCGGCTTCGAGGCTTGCAATGCCTAACGACGCGCTGCCTTGTTATACTCTTATACATCGTTTCGTCATCCAGCTGACTGCGTTCCCTATTCGAACCATCCGGCGTCGGTCGAGAGTTGATCATTGAGGGGCCGCGTTCACTGAAGCGCTAACGATCCGAGGTGCAAATGGTTGAAGATTACCCCGACACCGCCCGTTCGTTGGCTGAACGGATTCGAGAACTAAGCCGTCAACACCAAGAAAATATCGGGACAAACCCTCGCTACTGGCGGCGCTCGTTCGTTATTGCCAACCGCCGTATCGCCGTCAGGGAAGCGACGTTGAGGCGCCTGCTTTACCACAAAGGTGAGCCCAAGGTGCGCCCCAAGACACGCCGCAAGCTGTTACGCATGATCAGGGCGCTGGAAAAGATGATACATAATCAGGGTTACGAAAAGCCCGATATCGACAAGGAGCAGCGGGTGAACAAGCGGATCATCGTCGGGGTCGAGATCAAGGAATTGAAACTGATTCCAGACTCGCGGGGCTTCCTGATGGAGTTCCTGCGCAATGACGACGACGTGTTCTACAACGCGGACCTGCCCTTCGGCCAGGCCTACGTCACCACCTGCTACCCCGGGGTGGTCAAGGGCTGGCACGCCCACCGCCATCAGCACGATCGCTTCGGCTGCATCTATGGCATGGCCAAGCTCGTCCTCTACGACGACCGCCGGGAATCGCCGACCTACAAGGTGATCAACGAATTCGTCGTCGGCCATCTACGGCCGCGGTTGATCGTCATCCCCCCCGGGGTGCAGCACGGCTTCGCCGCCGTGGGCGACCAAACGGCGGTGATGCTCAACATCCCCACCCGGGTCTACAACTACGATGTACCCGACGAGGAACGCCTGGACCCGCACGATTCATACATCCCCTACAATTGGAAACAGATCGATCACTGAGCGAGCGTATTCCAAAGGAGAACCTTGAAGGGCATCATTCTGGCCGGCGGTTTGGGTAGCCGTCTGGACCCGCTGACCCGGGTCACCAACAAGCACCTGCTGCCGGTGTACGACAAGCCGATGATCTACTATCCCCTCGAAGCCCTGATCGGCTCCGGCATCGATGAGATCCTGATCGTTACCGGCGGTCGCAACGCCGGACACTTCCTCGAGCTGCTGGGCAACGGCGCCGAGCTGGGTCTGCCCCACCTCAACTACACCTACCAGAAAGGCGAGGGCGGCATCGCCGAGGCCCTGGGGCTGGCCCGGCACTTCGTCGGCGACGACAAGATGTGCGTCATCCTCGGCGACAACATCCTCGAGAACAGCATCGCCGCCGAGGTCACCGCCTACGATAAACAGGAGGCCGGCGCCCGGATCCTGCTCAAGGAGGTTCCCGATCCCGAGCGTTTCGGTGTGCCCGCCTTCGACGAAGACGGCCGGGTCAGCGACATCATCGAGAAACCCGCCGACCCGCCGAGCAGCTACGCCGTCATCGGGGTCTACTTCTACGACGCCACCGTCTTCGAGATCATCGACGGCCTGAAACCCTCCCAGCGCGGCGAGCTCGAGATCACCGACGTCAACAACCATTACCTGCGCCGGGGCACGCTGCGCCACGGGATCATCGAGGGCTGGTGGACCGACGCCGGCACCTTCGACTCCCTGCGCCGGGCCAATGAACTGGTCAAGCGCACCGGGGCCAACAAGCCGCAATGAGCACCCCCCACCTGAGCTGTCGTAAGCTGACCAAGGATTACAGCGGCGGTCCACGGACCGTCGCCGCTCTCAGGGGCGTCGAGCTGACGATCCAGCGCGGTGAGTTCGTCTCCCTCCACGGTCCCTCCGGTTCCGGCAAGACGACGCTGCTCAACATCATCGGCGGTCTGGACACCCCCAGCTCCGGCGAGGTGCTCGTCGGCGAACGCAGCCTGACGGAGCTGAAGGACGCCGAGCTGTCGGCCTACCGCAACCGGGCGGTCGGCTTCGTCTTCCAGAGCTACCAACTGCTGCCCCACCTCAGCGCCGCCGAGAACGTCGCCGTGCCCTTGCTGATCTCCGGCGTCGGCCTCACTGAAGCCGTCGAGCGGGCGACGGAGCTTCTGGACGAGCTCGGTCTGGCCGACAAGGCCCCCTTCCGCCCCGCCCGGCTCTCCGGCGGCCAGCAACAGCGCGTAGCCCTGGCCCGGGCCCTGGTGGGCGACCCCGAGCTGCTCCTCGGCGACGAGGTCACCGGCAACCTGGACTCGACCACCGGCGCCGCCATCCTGGAACTGATCACCCGGCACGCCCGGCGACGCGGGCTGACCGTCCTGCTGGTTTCCCATGATCCCGCCGTCGCCGCCGTCGCCGATCGGCGACTGGAACTCGTCGACGGTCGGCTGATCCGCCGAGGCTGATAATGGATCACTTCACCCGAGAATACATCCTGCAGCTTCATCGAGAGATTGACACTGAAAAGCAAGAACGAGACAGGATATTACATTTTACTATACTACTATTAACTAGTTATGCAATCGGAGTCGCTTCTGAACTGGGAAATTCAAGTTTATTAAGTTGGCCTTCTTCTATCTATATCGGTATACCATTAATTACTATAATTGATATACTATTTTGGTTAAGAATAAAAAAACTATTTCAAATATACGATCGTTGGGCGACACTCAGAAATCTAGTCAAACACCATCCTTTAGTATCTATTTACTCGATTGAAGAAAAGGTGTATAGAAGAAGGCATACGAAGATATACAGCATTAAGGACACTTTTATTCCAATAGTCCTTTCTTTGCCTATTATTGGCGCTATTTCTTTCTCTCTACTACAGCTCAAGCATATTTATTTCTCGATATTTATCGGACTCTCTCTCTTCATCATTCAGACGGTTTGTTGTTACATTATTACCAGCAAGCAACAGGTAAAGATAGCTAGTTTATAACATCTTTTCGTGCGTTTTAATACGGCCCAGCGGGGCCGTTTTTGTATAAACCTTGGTTCGCCACCGACGGTGCGGCCGCCGACCGGGACCCCGATCCCGGCGGAACCCGGCGAGCCGTGGAACCAGCCCCGGAACCGGCACGGTTTTTGCATCTCGGCGACCGTTACGAGCGAGGATAACGGTTCGCCTCCGCAAAAACCGTGCCGGTTCCGGGGCTGTAACTTCGCGTGGTCGAGTAGCGGGGGCTGCGGGGTCCCGGTCGGCGGCTAGTCGAAGGGGATCTCGACGGTCTCGAAGACACCGGCGCCGCCGGCGGCGGGCTTGAAGTTAACCTCGAGGCTGCCGTCGGCGGGCTCGAAGACGGTGATGTGCTGGCAGCTCGAGGGTGAGTAGACGTAACCTGTGGCGATTGTCTTGAGTGCCTCGTGATCCAGAGCGCCGCGGGTGTTCAACTCTTCGCTGAAGTACCCCCAGCGGCTGGTGTTCCAGTACTGGCCGGTGTGGTTGTCGTGGTTGCCGTCGAGGACGAAGGAGTTGACCACGGCGACGGCGTCGTCGTGGTCCCAGGTCACGCCGGGATTGAGGCGCGAATCGTCGTAGCGCAGGGCGCGTTGCATAGCGGCGCCCGCGCCGCTGAAGTTGTTCTCCAGGACGGCGACGCCGTCGGCATCGGCCAGCAGGACGTTGTGGTTGTAGCAGTAATCGCGGGAATCCTTGGCCAGGTAGTCGGCGACGGCTTCGAGGTCGGCGCAGGTCTCGAGGGCATAGCGTAGATCGAGAACGTAGCTGCGTCGTCCCTCGACGGAATACGGCTCACCGGTGGGGGAATCGAGGACCCCGGCGAAGACGCCGTCGTCGTTGAGGGCGGTGATCGCCCCTTGGTGGCCGAGGTAGCCGATGAGGCAGACGGATTGCGGACCGTTCTTGATGGTTACCACGGCGTGGAGTCGGGAGAGAAAACCGCCCCCGTCCCAGTCCAGCAGCCGGGCCACCCGGGGATCACCGTCGGCGGAGGCGCCGCCGTAGACCCCCAAGCCGCTGCACTGGCAGGTGCGGATTATGTCGGAGAGGAGGTTGAGGGCGTAGACCTCGTTGGGTGACAGCTTGCCGTCGCCGTAGACGTCCTCGGTGGTCGAGAGCGACTCGCCCAGCCCCGCGATCTCCTCGCCGATGTCGTCGGGCAGGTTGGGCTTGAGCTCGCCGACGCGGCGCAGACCTTCCTGGTATTCGTATTCAGTTACCAGGTAGGTGATGTAGCCGTCCATCAGCGTTTCGAAGTCAGGGCAAGCTTCGGCGATCGCCGCGCCGTAGGCCGCGCCCATCTGCCGGGGCGTCAGGCCGCTGGAGTAGTCGAGCACGACCTCGAAATGAGTGCCGGCGTCGGTGATGACGACGGGGACGCCTTCAAACTCGTTATCGGTCGTCGTGCAGGCGGTCAGGGCCGGCAGGACGGCTATGAGAAGGACGAGGGTTCGACGACGCACAGGATATCTCCTTTTGTTAAGTATTATTCAGAGTTTGTACTATCAACACTTACCTGCATAATGCCTTTTATTGGATTTAAACCGATTTCTTCTGCGGCAGTAGGAGAAAGTAACAGAAGCCTGTCTGGATTGTTATAATCTTCAAAATAGTCAATAGCAATAACAGTTATTGATGGACCGATAAGTTGAGTATTATCCCAATCAGATGCATATTCAGTTCTAATGACAAGAAATTCAGTCATCAGTTTATAATGGCTGATTGATGATGCTAAATTTATAGCTGCATATAACTTATCTGAATTATAAGGAACCCCACTGGCTGTATTGCTACCATTTGATGCAGTTATAAGACCAACATGACCATCATTCATTTGGAACCCCTCTGCTTGTCCTCCCATTGCACTTGGTTCACTGTTTAAGTATTCAATTATCATGGCCCGCCATTCATAATATTTATCCATTACACATTATTTTATATCATTTCTTGTTAATATTCTAGCTTGTATCTCTACTAGTGTATTGTCAATATTTTGTTGTATATTTTTGATATCCTTTATTTCAGTTTGCATATCATTAATATCATTTCTGTTGTTTTCTATATCATTTTCCATACCAACAAAACATGTGTTGATAGCAAGCGCCACTACGGCAACAGATACTAGATTCGTTAATATATATACTTTATCTTTGTGCTTTTTAATCCAACTTTTACCTTTTTCCTCGGTCATAATAAACTCCTTAAAAGGGAGCTGAAGTTATACTGTGATAGATCTGTATAACACTATAAATAAGTAAAACATGTAGCATATTTTAGTTCATTTTATCGGGCGACGACAAGGCGGCGGGTGGCCGTCCGGCCGCCGGCCTTCAGGCGCAGCAGGTAGACCCCACCGGACAGCCCGGAGCAGGAGAAGGTCAGGGTGTGACGGCCGGCGGCCAGCTCTCCGGCGAAAACGGTGGCCACCCGGCGACCGGCCAGATCGTAAAGGGCGGCCTCGGCGGCGCCGGCGCAGTCGGCGGGCAGCTCGAGGCGGCAGTTGACGCTGCCCCGGGCCGGGGAGGGCCAGGGGTCGCTGAGCGTGAGGCGGGCGGTACGCTCCGCCTCGGGGCCGACGACCTCGACGGGCGCGCTGCGCCGTCTGGAGCCGTCGGGGCCGACGAGCTCGACGAGGTAGCGGGCGCCGTCGTGGTAACCGCGGTCGAGGTAGGCGTCGCTCGCGCTCAAGCCGCTCTCGTTCAGGGGCAGCCATTCGCCGCCCGTGCGAACCCCGGCGTTGCCCAGGGCCAGGGCGCGTCGGTAGGCCAGGGCGTGGCGGCCCAGGGGCCCCTCGAGGACGGTCTCGGCGATGAGATCCTGGCGGTAGAGCCAGGCGCTGCCGAACTGGTCGGCGCTCCACTCCAGCAGGACGCCCTCGTCTTCCAGCCGGGCCAACAGGCGGATATCGCCGTTGTCGACGTTACCGGCGTTGTTGAAGATCACGTTGGGTCGGTTGTCGAGCCAATCGGTCTGAGCCAGGTCCAGGTCCCGGCTCCAGGTGTAATCGATCTCGACACCCTCGCCGTCGCCCGGCGGGGTTGCCAGGCTGACGACACCCTCCTGGCGCATCGCGCACCATTCGTCGGCGTTCAGGGGGGAGCCGGCGACGCGCACCTCGTCGACGGAACGCACGGGCAGGACGGCGAGCTGAAAAACCTTGGCCGCGCCGTCAGCGTTGAAGGTATCCGTCGAGGTCTGCAGGCCGTCGTCGTCGTAGTCGCCGAAGAGCAGGGCCTCGGTGACGGGATTATAGCCGAGTTGGGAGGTCCATTCGGGTTGGGTGTTAAAGTGACCGCTGTGGTTCTCGTAGATGCGGATCGGCTCCCACCAGCCGCCGGTGGCCATGTCGAGGTCGCCGTCGGCGTCGATGTCGGCCAGGGCGACGAAGGAGCTCATCTCCTCGTCGTCGCTCGTCCAGTCCGGGGCGTCGTCGATCAGGCCGTTCGTAGAAAGGTAGAGGATATCGCTTTGGCCCTGGGATTGGTTATTGTTGGCCACGGCCAGATCGAGCCAGCCGTCACCGTTGACGTCGCCGGCGGCCAGGCGGATACTGTCCCAGTAAGCGCTGTCCTCCCAGTCGAAGGTCGTCGGCAGACCGGCGGGACCGCCGAAGAAGATGACGTTGCTGTCGTGCTCGGCGGCGGCGGCCAGGTCCAGGTAGCCGTCGTTGTCGAAGTCGGCGAACAGGACGTCCATCCAGGTCGTTTCCTTGTCGGACTCCCAGGCCGGATCCGTGGTCAGGACACCGTTCTGGTTCTCATAGATCCGCAGGGGTTCGATGCGGCTGACATAATCGACCCCGCAAGCCATGGCCAGGTCGAGGTCGCCGTCGCCGTCGTAGTCGCCCCAGGTCATGCCGAAGCCGTTGTCACCGGGTTGCCCCTCCCAGGAGGGGGAAGCCTCGTAGCCGCCGTCGTTGACGTAGAGGACGTCGTATTCGTAACTCCAGGGAGTGCCGCCGCCCAGCAGGGCCGCGGCCAGGTCGAGATCGCCGTCGGCGTCGAAGTCGGCGCACTCGCAGTGGCCGTGATACTCGTTGGGTGTGCCGGTCCACGAGGGATCCGTCTCCAGGCCGCCGTCGTTGAAGTAGACGGCGCAGTAGCCCGGGACGATGTCGTTGCCGTTGGCCACCACCAGATCGATGTCGCCGTCGCCGTCGACGTCGGCCCAGTCGCAGCCCGTCGAATAGGGGTACTCACCGCCGGGCTGGTCCGTCGACTGCCAGCACGGCGTCGTCTCCAGGTTGATCGTCGCCGCGGCCGTGACGGCACCCCAGACCAACAAGATAGATACGCTCCGTATAATCTTCATCCTTATCCAATCGCTGGAGTTTTGACCTTGCCCGTCGTGATGTCCGCTGCTATTATAGAATAAACTTAACCTGCTGGGAGGCGATATGCGTAAAACGGCTTTTGTAGTTCTGTTGACGATCATCCTGGCGACGACGGCCGGGGCCGACTTTTCCGGCCGCAACGGCTACGGCCGCATCGGCTTTCGCGCCGCCTACCCCATCTCCCTGGGCCAGCCCTTCGACTGGGACGCCCTCGAGGAGGGCGACTATCACGGCGTCATCGCCGGTTGCCTGGAGGGTGGCTACGGCTTCAACGACTACCTCGAGCTGACCATCGCCGTCAACTTCGAGCTGGCCGACTGGAAGTATCAGCCCGAGATCGGCGACGAGGTCGGCTGGGACTTCGGCAGCGGCTCCGCCGTCCTCGGCCTGACCGGCTACTTCATCGAGGGGGACATCCGACCCTACGGTCGCCTGGATCTCGGCGTCAGCTTCCACTACTCCGACGACGAGCAGGACCAGCCCGGCTACACCCGCTCCACCGCTTTCGGCATGGGCGCCGGCGTCGGCTGCCAATTCGTCATCGGCGAGGTCTTTTATCTCGAACCCTACGTCCACTGGCGGGCCCACCTGAGCGGCAGCTACGAGGTCGAGTTCGACGAAACCGGCTACGAGCCACGCGAGGAGGACTACGCCTCGGCGCCGATGAGTCTGCACACCGGCCTGGGCTTCGGCTTCCTGTTCTAGACACCATCGCTCAAGACACAAAACCGCGGTCCTCGCCGACCGCGGTTTGTCTTTACCGGCAGCCGTCGGCCGGACCACTGCGCCTTGCCCCCCAATCCTCCGCGGTGCTATACTCTTTACATAAAAGCAGTGAGTTTATTAACCACCGGACACCGCCCATGCCCGATCGCAACGCCCAGATCATCCGTCAGTGGGAGATCATCTGGTCCCTCAGGGCCCCCGCCGGTCGCACCATCAAGTCCCTGGCCGCCGAGCACGGCGTCTGCACCCGAACCATCCGTCGCGACCTGGCCGCCCTCGAGTCCGCCGGTTATCCCCTCGTCGAGGAGGTCGACTTCACCTCCGCCCACGGCCGCAAGCGCTGGCGCCTGCTCGAGGGCTTCAGCAACGTGCCGCCCGTGCCCCTGACCCGGGAGGAGGCCTACGCCGTGCTGGCCGCGACCCAGGCCATGCGCGGCCTCGGCGATACGCCGATCGGCGAGGCCTTCCACGCCGCCCTCGGGAAGCTGCGCAAGGCCATCAAACCCCTCGACGCGCAGATGACACGACTCTCCGGCACCTATCTCGACGATCCCGAGATCGAGCGCCGCTACAGTGACCAGCACGAGACCATTCTGCGGCTGCTGCGTGCCGTCCACCAGCGTGAACTACTCGACATCACCTACTACGCCGCCCACAACGACCAGGTCACCCGGCGCACCGTCGCCCCCATCGCCTTCTGGCGTTCCGGCGGCGAGCTCTACCTGATCGCCCACTGCTACCTGCGCGACGCCCCGCGCAACTTCCGCGTCGACCGCTTCCGTTCCATCGAACCCGCCACCGAGGAGCACCCCTGGCCCGAGGATTTCGACCCCGCCGACTTCCTGCGTCACAGCTTCGGCCCCTGGGTCGGTGAGCCCCGCCGCGTCGTGCTGCGCTTCACCGGGTACGAGCCCGGCTACTTCGCCGACCTGGCCGTCCATCCCACCCAGCGGGTCGCCGCCGTCGAGGACGGGGTTCTGGTGACCCTCGAGGTAGCCCCTTCCGAGCACCTGGCGCGCTGGCTGGCCGGCTTCGGCGCCGAGGTGCGCATCGTTGAGCCCCAGGAGCTGCGCGCGTGGGTGCGCGAGATCCACGCGGGGGCGCTGGGGTCGGGAGAGTAGCTGCAGCGGGACCAAGACGGCTGGAGGCTTGACTCTCTTTGACTCTCTTTGACTCTCTTTAACTCTCGAAGACACGCATGCTTGAAGAATGGGCTAATGTTTGCTGTCAATAGCTTAACGAGAAAGAAAGGCGCAGAACTTCTTTCCTATGTCACTAGGGACCATCACGGAAGCTGAACATCAGCTGTTGCAGTTGGGTTCTTCCCGTGGCGTGAACGGGTCTGTCATCCCGCCACCGACGAAGGGGGCAATCAGGCGGGGAGGAGCGGGTCGGGGGAGCGGCACGTGAACTGTTCCAGCTGCAACCACCGTCAACACTACCGCCGCGCTGAGGAACGTCAAAAAGGCGAGCGTCGTGGCAAGCCGCTCAAACAGCGTCCGTGGGAACGTCGCAGCGCGCCGCCGCCGGAAAAACGCGGCGAGACAGCCGCCTGTTCCGGCTCGGCGTAACGGCGGCGCGGGTCGCCAAGGACTTGGGCGGCCGGCGCGCTACGGCATATCGCTACTGTAAACCAATCCGCCGGTGCCTCGCCGCCGCTCGCCGGGCCGCGCTCGACCCGACCAGCTACACCGCGACGCCGACGGCCGGCGGGCCCATAAGAAACTGTCGCTCAACGGTTTTCATCACAGGCGCGTCAAATACGACAAGACCCCGGTCGATTGTCGGCGACGACAACCAGGACCGGTTCTACGTTCGCACCGGCCCCTCGACCTCGGAGCTGCGCGCCAGCAAGCACCGTGAGTATATCCAGCGGCGCTTCGGACGGTGAGTCGCGAAGCGCCGTGTTTTACCTTTGCCTGCAGCCGCCTGATCCCGGGGCGGCTACTTTTCCGCCCATTCCAGCAGGGGTTGGAGGCGGCGCTGGAACCGGGCCAGCTTCTTTTCGTAGCCGGCGATCGATTTCGCGGCGTGGTCCTCGTATTTCTCGAGGCCCAGCTTGGCCCGCCAGCAGTCGATGTGGTGCTGGATCTCGTCCACCTTCCTCCGCCATTTGGTCAGTTCGGCGTGGAAGAACATGTACTTGTCGTAGAGGCGGAACTCGAGGGTGTCACTGCGGTGCTCGATACCCTTTTCGCGGTCGTAAATGATGAAGCCCTCGCCGTCGGCCTGGATCAGGTAGGGATACCCGTCCTGCTCGATCAGGCTCTCGAAGCGCGCCTGATCGCGTTCTACACTGCGATTGAAGAGGTGGAAGTCGTGGACTCGGCCGTCGATCTCGATGCGCACCACGTTGATGATCCGATAGCCCGGGCAGTCGCAAAGCCGGTCGAAGGGACCGTTAAAGGCCGCCAGCCATTCCTTGTACGTATTGGCCTGGGGCCTGCCGACCAGCAGGCTGCTCGGTTCGGCCATTTGCTTGCGCAGCGCGACGAAGCGCGAGGAGATCAGGGACAGCCCGCCGCCCTTGGTGACCAGGGCCAAGCCTGAGCGCGCGCGGACGCGCTTGATCTCGCCCGTGGCGTCGATGGTGATGTAGGTGCCGTTTTCGCTGGTTCCGAACTCGATCTGGAGCTTGGTGACCTCCATCGTCCCTCCTTGACGCTAGAATGGTCGTGGGTTGGCCGCGAAAGGGGCGCACGGCCTCATTCTACGATCACAATAACACCGAGGCCCGACAGTTCCGGTCAATACGGCGCTTTTTCCGTCTGACCGGAGTTGTCGGACCTCGCTGATATAATCAAGCAGTCGAAAGGAGGCTGAACATGGAAGGATATCGCACCATTGCGCTCATCGGGTCGATCAATAACGCCTTTGATCAGCTGTTCGAGATCCTGTCGCTGATCAACCTCGAACACAGCGCGGGCGACGTTCGTTTAGACGCGATCCTGGCCTTTGGCGGGATCGACTGTCGCTCCCACGGCGCCGAACTCAACACCCTGGCCTCGTTCGTCAACGACGAGCTGCGGATTCCCTTCTATCTGCTGCCCGAGCCCGGCGACGACCGTCGCGAGCTGGCCCGCTGGTTCGGCGTCGACCTGCTGCGCTTCATGCCCGAGGGCCAGATACGCCGTCGGTTGGCCATCGATCGGCGGGAGCGACTGGAGGCCGACGTCTACCACCCGGCCCTGGACCTCGACGGCTTACGCATCGGCCATAGCGACGAACCCATCGGTCGCAACGAGACCCTCTACAACTGCAATCTGGACGCCAGGGGCGGAATGCATCTGTATGTGGGAAGGGTCCATCCCAAGGTCGACTGCGGTTGGATGCGCTTGATCGTTACCTCGACGGACTGGCCGAGTGAGATGTACAACTCGATCGCCGGCGGCGAGCTGCTCGAGCTGCGTAGCTTGGGAAGCGACTTCCGTTCCTTCTTCATTTACGCCTGCCATCTGCGCACCTCCACCCTGAACCTCTGGCGGGTTCACTATGTCAACCAGGGCCCCAAACCCGGTTGGTACTCGGTCAAGCTCAAGCGACCCAAGGATAACCTGATGCGGACGATGCTGACCTGCTACGCCGGCGTCGAGCCGCCGTCACTGGGGACCTTCAACTCTCAGCGGGCCCAACGGGCCGAACACGATTAAGGAGGCGCAAGATGGAGCCCATCCGCGATAATGGCGGTAACCCGATCGCCTATCTCGAACACCTCGGCTGCCGCGTTTACCTGCGGGACATCGGCGGTAACCGTCTCGGCTGGTACGATAAACACCTCGACCGGACCTATGATGCCGCGGGTAATCAAGTGTCCTACGGCGACACCCTGACCCGACTGATTCCCTAGGCTGCAACAGAGTGTCTTCGTTTGGGATTATCACCTGATTATGACCAAGCGCGCAGTCTGCTCCCGAGGTGCTTTAGCGCGTTTTCGGCGTCTCGATGGTTGAAGCTGATCCACCTTTCAGGAACGACCTTTCAGGGATGACCTTTCAGGGATAATGAGTCCGA
>WJLX01000070.1 GCA_014728225.1 Candidatus Coatesbacteria bacterium
AGGCCCAGCGCGTCAGCCTGAGCGTCTACGACCTGGCCGGGCGCCGGGTGGACGTGTTGTCCGAGGGCGAGCTGCCCGCCGGACGGCACGCCGTAAGCTGGAACTGCTCCGCTGCATCAGCCGGGGTCTATCTGCTGCGGTTGGAGACGCAAGGCGCGGCGCTCAGCCGCCGGGTGGTCGTCGGGCGGGTCGTCGGCCGGTAGCGAGTTGTTGATATAGCATCACCCGGGCGGGATTAACATCCCGCCCTAGCGTTAGTCAGCCGGGGTTTGGTGAACGCCCCACGCTGGGCTTACCGCTCGGCGGTCAGCGGTGCGCAAAGCCTGCAGACGGCCGCGAGCAGGCGGCGGTCGCCGGCGTCGAAGGGCGCGGCGGTGTGGCTGTCGATATCCAGTTGACCGGTCATCCCGCCCTCGTGGAATATGGGGACGACGATCTCGGCCCGGGTTTCCAGGCTGCAGGCCAGGTAGTTGTCCTCGGCGCGGACGTCGGGGATCTCCAGGGTGCGGCCTGTGGAGGCCGCCCGGCCGCAGACGCCGCGGCCGAAGGGGATGCGGGTGTGATCCGTCGGGGCGCCGACATAGGGTCCGAGGATCAAGCTGCGCGGTTGGGCGGGATCGACCAGGTAGAAACCGACCCAGTCGTAGTGTTCGACGCGCTCGGCCAGCAGGCGGCAGACGGCCTGCAACCGAGCGCTGGACTCGGCGGGGCCGCTGGTCAGGGCGGCGATCTCCTCGAGCAGTTCTTCGACCACTTTTTCGTCCATTCCTCGACCTCGGCGGATAGTTGGGTATGAGCGTACGGTGAGAAAAGGCCCCGACGGGGCGGGGCGGCGGTTGTGGCTGATCGGCGGCGAGCGCCGCTTGGCCGGGGAGGCTGGGCCCCTATTGCCGCGTGTTGGACGGTGGGGGCAAATCGACCTCGGGCGACGGGGTTATCTGCGTGGCCGGGAAGGCTGGGCCGCTGTTGCCGCGTGTTGGACGGTGGGGGCAAATCGGCCTCGGGTGACGGGGTTATCTGCGTGGCCGGGGAGGCTGGGCCTCCTTCTTGCGGGCGAGGGTGAAGGCTGAGGTGAACAGCGGCGGCGGACGCAGGGCTTGGGCAACGTGGTCGGGGAGGCTAGGCCTCCTTCTTGCGGGCGATAGTGACCTGGAACTTGCACTCGCTGCATTGCCAGCGGCAGGCGACGAGCTCGGCGGTTTCGGCCTCTTCGACCTTGGGGTCCGAGGCGCCGCAGACGGGGCAATGGCGGTGCTTGAGGTCCTCGGCCATGTGCGCGGGGCGGAACTTGGCCCAGGGGAAGTCGGTGCCGCACTTGTCGCAGTGGGTGATGATCTGGTTGACTTCGTCATTGACGGCGACCACCTCGTAGGTGGCGCCGTACTTGCCGCACTTGGGGCAGTAGGTTCCGCTGTCGCCCATGGCTACCTCCCGCTAACAACTGGATGTCACTGTACTAGTATAGCATAACGCGGGGGAGGGTCGGACCCTACCCCCGCGTTGCTGGTGGGGACTTGTCGTTACGGAGTGTCAGCGGCCGGTTCAGGTCCGTTTGGAGCCCAGGCGGCGGAACCAGGCCTTGATCTTGACCTTCTTCTCCTCGATCCAGGAGTAGAATGTCGGGACGAAGATCAGGGTCAGCAGGGTGGCGAAGGCCAGGCCGAAGATGAAGGAGTAGCCCAGCGGCGCCCACTGCGGGTCCGAGACCGCCAGGGGGAACATCCCGCCGATGGTGGTCACGGCGGTCAGCAGGATCGGAGTCAGGCGGATCTTGCCGGCCTCGATGATGGCCTCGCGGATCGGTACGCCTTCGGCGCGGCGGGCGTTGATGAAGTCGACCAGCACGATGGCGCCGTTGACGGCGACGCCGGCCAGGCCGATGACGCCGACGAAGGCGATGATGGTGAAGGCGTTGCCCGTGACCGCCAGGCCGATGAAGGCGCCGATGACCGACAGCACGATGGTGGTCATGATCGCCAGGGGCTGGGCGGTGGACTTGAACTGCAGGGTCAGCAGGATGAAGATCAGCAGGATGGCGATGTTGAAGGCGATGCCCAGGTCGCTGAAGCTCTCCTCGATGAAGCGGATGCTGCCCTCGTAGTCGATGTGGTAACCGGCGGGCAGGCTGACGCTGTTCGCGATTCGCTGCTGCAGTTGGCTGACGATGTCGACGCTGCTGACTCCCGCGGCCAGGTCGCCGCGGATGGTGATCGCCCGCTCGTTGCCGTAATGGCGGATCTGGCTGATGCCCTCGGCGGTCTTGACGTCGGCGATGGTGCCGACCCGTGTCCGGGCGCCGCTCATGCTGGTGATGATCAGATCCTCGAGGTCGTCGACCTTGGTCAGCTCGGATTTGGGCAGCTTGACGGTGATGTCGTATTCCTCGTCGCCCTCGCGGAAGACACCGGCCTTGGTGCCGCTGATCAGGGTCCGCAGGCTGCCGCCGAGGTCATAGGCGGTGAAGCCGTAGAGGTTGGCGGCGTCGCGATCCAGCACGGCCTGCAGCTCCGGGGTCCCCGGGGTGATGTCGTCGCGAACGTTGCGGGTACCCGGGATGTCCTCGAGGATGGTCTGGATCTCGTTGGCGATGCGGCGCTGCTCGTCGAGTTCGTCGCCGTAGACCTTGATGTTGAGAGCCGAGCCCGTCGGCGGGCCGCCCTGGACCTCGCCGTAGAGGATACTGGCCCCGGTGATCTGGTCCAGGTAGGGGCGCAGGTCCTCCATGATTTCCTTGGCGGTGCGCTCGCGGTCATCGGATTCGACGAGATCGACGTTGACGCCGCCCAGGTAGGTCGAGGTCAGTCCGAAGAGCTGGGAGGCGTTGACGCGGCCGGTGCCGCCGGGAGAATCACCGGTGACGGCGACGTAGCGTTCACGTTCGGGGATGTGCTCCTCGACGAGGCGTTCGACCTCGCGCACCTTGGCGTCGGTGACCTCGAGGGGCGTGCCGACGGGGGTCTCGACCTCGATGATTATCTGGTCGGAGTCCATCGGCGGGAAGAGATCGATCTTGATCAAACCCATGGCGGGCAGCCCGACGACGACGACGAGGAAGATGATCGTGATCGAGGTCAGCACCACCCAGCGACGGTTGAGGGATTTGTTGATGACCTTTTCGTAGAAGTTCGACAGCTTCTTGAGGTTGAAGATCTTGTCGAAGAAGGACCGGATCTTGTAACTGAACAGCTTGACGCCCGTGCAGCCCTCACAGCGGGCCTGTTCGACGGAACGCTTGAGCTTGAGGAAGCGGGCGGCGATCGGCGGGATCAGCACGATACCGACGAAGTAGGAGCAGAACAGGGCGATCGAGACGGTGATCGGGATGAAGGCCATGTACTCGCCCATCACGCCGCTGATGATCAGCATGGGCATGAAGGCGAAGATGGTGGTCAGCGTCGAGGTGAAGACGGGATAGGCGACCTCGGAGGAGCCGGAGATCGCCGCGTCGTGGCGATTGTCGCCCAGCTCGAGGTGGCGGTAGATGTTCTGGGTGACGACGATGGCGTTGTCGACCAGCATGCCGACCACCAGGATCAGGGCGGCGATGTTCATGCTGTTGAGGGTCTCGCCGCTGAAGAACAGGATGGCGATGGTGATCAGGATCGACAGCGGGATCGCCGTGGCCACCAGGGTGGCGGTGCGGAAGCCCATGAAGACCAGCAGTACCAGGAAGACGATGAGCACGCCCTGGAAGGTGTTGTCGCTCATCGTATCCAGGGACTCGTTGACCATGTCGGCGTCGTCGCTGGTGATCTGGATCTGCGAACCCTCGGGCAGGGTGATGACCCGGCCGGGATCGATATCGACCTCGGCGAGCTGGTCGGCGATGTCGCTGCGCCGGACGGTCACCGTGCCGTTGTCCACGGTGGGGATCTCGGCGGAGTAGTTGTCGCGGGCGAAGTAGAATGTCCGGACCTGAGAGGGGGTCAAGTAAACGCTGGTGCCGTCGGTCAGCTCGGCGTCCAGCCCCTTCTGAGGGATGCCCAGCCGGGCCTTGATCTCTTCGGAGGTTTCCAGGACGTTGGAGTTGGTGCGGCGGTAGAGGTAGATGGTGATGGCGTCCTCGCCGTCGGTGCGCGAGTAGTTACTGCGCTCCTCGGCGGGGCCGTCGTTGATGTCGGCGATGTCCTCGAGCTTGACCTGGCCGGGGCGGCCGGTCAGTGGATCGGCGGCGGTGGGCACCCGGGTCTGGCCGAGCTGGCTGGGGTCGTCGTACTCGCCCAGGGCGCGGACCAGGTAGCGCTGGGGGCCGATCTCGACGCCGCCGGAGGGTACCTGGAGATGCTGGGCGCCGATGGCGCTGACGACGCTGTTGATGCTGACGCCGTACTCGGAGAGTTTGGCGGGCTTGAGCAGGACCTCGATCTCGCGCTGCCGGCCGCCGTAGACGGTGGAGTCGCGCACGCCGGGGATCTGCTTGAGGTCGTCGCCCAGGTTCTCGGCGCTTTCACGCAGCATCAGCGGATCCAGGGGCGCCGAGTAGCTCATCACCATCGTCGGCACGTCGGAGAGGGTGAACTCGATGACCTCGGGCTCGAAGGCGTCGCTGGGTAGTTGGGGGGTCACCTTGTCGGCGCGCTCGCGGACCTTCTGCATCGAGAAGTCCAGGTCGGCGTCCGAGGTGAAGATGACCTGGACCAGGGCGAAGCCCTCCGAGGAGGTGCTCGTGATGTAGTCCAGGTCCGGCAGGTCGGCCATCTCGTCCTCGACCTTGTCGGTGATCTGGCTCTCGATCTCCTCGGGTCCGGCACCGGGGTAGGCCACGGTGACGAAGGCCACCGGGATCTGGATGTCCGGGTCGCCCTCCTTGGAGATCGCCGACAGGGAGTAGAGACCGGCGATGAAGATCAGCAGCAGCGCCAGGAAGAGGATCCGCGGCCGGTTGAGGGTGAACTCGGTTATTTTCACGCCGCCTCCTCCCCCGCTTCGTCCGTCGTCTCGGTGCTTTCAGTCTCGGCGGCTTCGTTTTCACCGCCGGAATTCTCACCTTCGTCAGCGGCGGTGGTTTCGTCGGGCAGGGTGATCAGGCTGCCGTCCTCGAGGAACTGCTGGCCCTCGGTGATGATCCGCTCACCGGGCTCCAATCCCTCTTCGACGACGATCCGATCGCCGAGGGATGAGCCCTTGACGACCTCGCGGCGCTCGACGCGCAGCTCCGTGCCCGGATCGCCGTTTTGGGACGGCTCGTCGATACCGGTCAACTCGAGGGTGTAGAGCTTGTCCGCGCTCTCGATGGTCACGCCGGCCCCGGTGCCCGCGTCGTCGAGGGCTGCGGCGATCTGCTCGGTGAGCGAGTTGAGTTCGACGACTTCGTCGCCGACGCGGAGCTGATTTGCGCTGGGGCGGGGCTCCTGACGCTGTACCTCTTTGACGACATAGACGTAGTCGACGCCGGCGAGTTCAACGACGGCGTTGAGGGGCACGCTGATGGCCTCGCCCAGGTCGCGGATGGGCAGGACGACATGAGCCACCATCCCGCTTTTCAGCCGGCCGTCCTCATTGGGGAGCTCGACCTCGACGGGGAAGGTGAAGGTCGCGGTTTCCAGCTTGGAGCCGATGGCCCGAACGGTCCCGCTGAAGGTTTCGCCGGGGTAGGCCTCGACCCTGACGTCGACCTCGGCGCCCTCGGTCAGGTAGCGGATGTCGTTTTCGTCGACGCCGATGGTGACCGTCATCGGATCGCTCTGAATGACCTGGAACACGACCATCGAGGGGCCGACCATCGAGCCGATGTCGGCGTTGCGGAAGGCGACCACGCCGCTGAAGGGGGCGCGGATCGTCGTCTCGGCGGCCATGTCTGTCACCTGGTAGTAGCCGGCCTTGGCGGCGTCGTAACCGGCCTGGGCCATCTCGTAGGCGTTGACGATCTGGTCCCACTGGGACTTGGAGATCTGGCCGGCCTCGTAGAGCGGCTGGTAGCGTTCGTAGTTGTCCTCGGCCTGTTCGAGCTGCAGGCGGGCGGTTTCCATCTGTCCCTTGGTCGACTGACTGGACAGCCAGTACTGGCTGCCGTCCATCACGGCCAGGGCCTGGCCCTTGGTGACCTCGTCGCCGACCTCGACGTAGATCTTGTTGAGGCGTCCGGAGACCTCGGGGGCCACGTTGGCCTCCATCCGGCCGCGCAGGATCCCGGACAGATCGCGCTGGATCGTCGTCGGCTCGAGCCGGACGACGGTGGCGGCGACGGGGATCGGGCTTTCCTCTTCACTCTCGGGACGGCCGCCGCCGCCGCAGCCGGCCAGCAGGACGAGTCCGGCGGCCAGGGCGGCCGTGACGACGGTGAGAGCGATACCTTTACGCTGCATGGGTTCCTCCTCGACGCGGTAGCGACCGCCTTGGAGTGCTGCAAACGGGCCTGCGCCCGTAGCTTATTCGGATGGGGTTTCCTCGTTGAGACTGAGACGGCCCAGCAGGGAATCGAGATTCTCGCGGGCCTTGAGGTAGTTGTAGCGGCTCTGGATCTCGCCCAGTTGGGCCAGCAGATAGGCCTGGTTCATGTCCAGGTACTCGACGTTGGAGAGGATGCCGTTCTCGTAGAGGCCGTCGCTGAGCTCCATGGCCTCGGCGGCCGCGGCGAGTTGTTTCTCGGAGACGGCGATCTGGGCCCCGGCTTCCTCGAGGGCCAGGTAGGCGGCCTCGACGGCCAGCATGATCCCGCGCTCGGCCTGCAGGGTCTCCAGCTTGGTCTGGTACTGCGAGGCCCGGGCGCTCTTCATCTCGGCCAGGCGACCCGTCGAGGTGAACAGGTCGATGGAGAGGATGGCCGAGATCGACCAGTAATCGGCCTCCTTGGAGAAGGTCAGCTCCTCGCCCTGCACCCAGCCGTAGTCGGCGGAGAGGTTCAGCTTGGGCCAGAAGGCGCTGGCGGCCAGGCCGACCTCGGCCTCGGCGATGCGCTCGGCCTTGCGGGCCATCGCCAGGGTGGGGTTGGAGCCGCGGGCCAGAGCCTGGGCCTCCGTCAGGCTGAGATCGAGCGGGGCGGCCTGGATCTCGACGGGGACCAGCTCGACCCCGGCGGGCAGGGTGACGCCGATGACGTCGGCCAGGTTGGCCCGGGCCAGGCGCAGGGCGTTCTGAGCCGAGAGCAGGCTTTTCTCGGCCACGGCCAGCTCGGATTCCGAGCGCAGCATGTCGGCCCGGCTGATCAGATCGACCTCGGCCTGGGCCCGGCTGAGTTCGTAGTGCTCCTCGAGGTTCTCGAAGTTGGCCCGCTGGACGCGATGGTACTCCCGGGCCATCAGCAGGTCGAGGTAGCCCTCACGCACGGCGAGGATGGCGGCCTGACGGGCGGCCTGCAGGGAGAGTTCCGAGATCTCCTCGCCGGCGCCGGCCATCACCTTGCCCCAGTAGATGGCCCCGCCGTTGAAGAGTGGCTGACTGATCGTCAACGAGGTGGAGTAGGTGTCCATGTCGACGTCGGCCGGGGTGCCGTACTGGGCGGTGAAGCCGTCGTAGGTGTTGTAGAGGACCTGGCCCGAGACCTGGGGCAGGAAGCCCGTCCAGGCGTACCAGTCGTCGTAGCGGGCCTGTTCGCGGGCCGCCCGGGCGAGACGCATGTCTAGATTGTGCGCCAGGGCCAGCTCCACCGCCCGCTCCATGGTCAGCTTTTCCTCGGGGGCCAGGTAGTCGTCGACGACGACCTCCTCGGCGAGGGTCAGGCCGGCGATCAGACAGCTAATCAGGCAGAGGCTTTTGCTCATCACTTCTCGCTTAGTTGTTCTCCGCGGCGGAGTCGTGAGTTTGACTCTGGACCGTTCCGTCCTCGGCGTCGGCGGCCCAGCGGTCCCAGTCGTAATCGGTGAGGATATCGATCAGGTTGCGCACCCAGCCGAGGGCCTGGGAGGATTGGATCTCCCCCAGGTGCAGCAGCTCGCGCACCGTCGGCAGAGGGTAGCGTTTCTTGACCCGGCCGATGATATCCCGGAACTTTTCCAGGTGATCGGCGATGCTGGCCTCGAGCGCCTCGAGAGCCTCCAGGGCCAGCTCTTTGGGCAGTACGTGAATGAAGCTGATACCGACGATGCTGGGCGGCGGGCTGGGATGGTAATCGCCGATCAGCTCGTAGAGGTTGGCCCGCAGCACCCGTCGTCCCTCGGCGGTCAGATGGTAGACCTTACGGGTCGGGTAACGGCCGTGTTTCTGGTATTCGAAATCGATCAGGCCGGCCTTCTCCAGCTTGCCGAGGAGGTAATAGATCGAGCTGAAGGACACCTCGGCCCAGCGGTTGAGTCCCCGCTGCTCGATCTGGGCTTCGATCTCGTAGCCGTAGCTGGGCTGTTCGGCCAGCAGGGCCAGGACGACGACTTCGTTTCTGGGGCTGGGCATGGGGCCTCGTTAACAGAAGAAAATACTCGAAAATGCACTGGGTAAATCTTACCTAGTCAGCCCAAGTGTAGCTGCTCTCGACGGCTTTTTCAACCCCAATGGGTCAGCTCGTTGTCAGCCGTCGTTCCAGTTATAGCATAGATTAAGGAAATTAATGTGATGCAGCGCACATTGCTTATAAAAATCTATTCTCAACATTGTTGAGAAATGTTATATGTAATTAATGGTTCACACTAGCCTAGTTTTTCCTATCCCTTTGTCTCTGTTAGCTATGATACGCCGGGCACCGCTGGTGGTTTCACCCGTGGCAGTCTTTTTTGTCTCAATAGCGCCGCATAATCGAGACTGACCCTCCAGCCCTCGAACGGCGCCGTAATAAACAACGGCCTCCCCTGGGGGAGGCCGCGGTTAAAACAGCGGCGAGAGGCTGCCGACATCGAAGCGCGGTTCAGTCGCCTAGCGTCTCGTAATCCGCGGTGAAGCCGCCGGTTTCGTGGGCTTCCAGCCCGGGAGCGACCCCGATCAACAGACCCTCCAGCTCGGGATGCTCCTCCAACAGGGCCCGGCCGCCGCGCGGACCGAGGATGAAGGCGGCGGTGGCGTAGGCGTCGGCGGCGGCGCAACTCGGCGCGGTCACTGTAACCGAGGTGAGCTCCCGCGCCGGTCGACCGCTCCGCGGGTCGAGCAGATGATGGTAGCGGACGCTCCCGACGGTGAAGCAGCGCTCGTAGTCGCCCGAGGTGGCCACGGCGCCGCCGTCGAGTTCGAGCACGGCGTAGAGCTCGGACGGAGCGCGGGGGTGCTGGACACCGACGCGCCAGGAACCGCCGCCGGGACGCTCGCCGAAACAGGCGATGTCGCCGCCGGCGTTGACGAGACCCGCCGTTGCTCCGGCGTTCTCGAGGGCCGAGCAGGCGCGGTCGACGGCGTAGCCCTTGGCCGCGCCGCCCAGGTCGAGAACGAAGCCCGGCGGTAGTTCGAGGCCGCCGTCAGCGAAGCGCAGCCTCTCGTATCCCACCCGGGTGAGTGCCGCCGCCAACTCCTCTGGTGGCGGAACGCGCCAGGTCTCACCGGTGAAGCCGTAGGCCGCCAGCAGGGGGCCGATGGTGGGATCGAAGGCCCCGTCGCTGTCGGCGGCCGCCGCGAGGGCCAGTTCCAGACACTCGGCAAGGGGCCGGCCGAGTTGTTCCGAGCCGCCGGCGGCGTTGACTCGGGCCAGTTCGCTCCCCGGGTCCGTGGTCGAGGCCCAGGCCTCGACGTTGCGCAGGGCCTCCGCGGCGGCCTCGAGGGCCGCCTGCGCCGTCGTGCGATCCGGGGCGACCACGGTCAGCTCGACGGCGGTGTCCATCGCCAGCACCGTGAGCCGCTCGACGACCTCGCCGCCGCCGCAAGAGCACAGCAGCGCGAGGGCCGTGGCGAGGATTACTCTCGGCCGTCGTCTGCTTCGCGTTGTCGAAGCCGGGTTAACGGTCTGTTTCATCGGTCGCTGATGATCAGTGTCGGGGTCGTAAGAAAGACCCATCACCGGGTCGGGGGAATGGGCAACCGCCTTGCTCTGCCGGGTTTGCGCCTCAGACTGTTTCCGGGTCGCGGCCGTCGAGGGCGGCGTTGGCCAGGGCGTCGGCCAGGCGGTTCTGCTCCCGGGGTACGTGGCGGTAACTCACCCGGGTGAAGGCCCGGGCCGCCTTCTCGACGCGGTGCTTGAGTTCGGCCAGCTTCTTGTTCTTCGTCTTGTAGACGCCGTTGAGCTGCTTGACCAACAGCTCGGCGTCCAGCCGGACCTCGAGGCGGCGGGCGCCCAGCGCTCGGGCCAGTTGCAGCCCGGCCAGCAGACCCTGGTACTCGGCGACGTTGTTCGTGGCCCGGCCGATGCGCGCCGCCCGTCGGGCCAGCTCACCGCCGGTTGAGTCGTAGAGGACCACGCCGTAGGCCGCCGGTCCCGGATTGCAGCGGGAGCCGCCGTCGGTGTAGAGCAGGTAGGTTGCGGGCGGGGACGGGATCTCATCCTCCAGCAGGTCCATGGTCGGATCCATTTCCCGCAGAACCCAATCCAGCGCGGCCAGTTCCTTGCGCCGGTCTTCGTCGGCCTTTTCCGCGACCAGACGACGGCGCAGGCTACGCAGAGTCTCCAGATGTCGACGGCGTTCAGTCACGGTGTCGCTCCTTGGGCGGCCAATTGCACGAGTTCGTCCAGGTTCGGAGCCGTCGCTGGAACAAAACCGCCATAACCCAACTCCTCCAGCAATCCCGCCAACGCCGCGGGTAATTCGACGGACAGGGCCGTCACGGCCAGGAGACCGCTCCAGGAAGTAACGATAACGCCGCTGGCCACACCCCACAGCTCGACCCAGACCCGTTGGTCCACGTAACGGCTGTTGACGACGATCAGGCTGTCGGAGTCCCGTTGTAAAGCGCGGCGCCACAGACCGGGCAGATCACCGGGCTCGAGGTCCACGCTCATCGATAACAAGTCGGCGTCGCCGACCTCTCCGACGATCCAACGGGCGATGCCCCGCGAGAGTTCCTCCCCAACGTCCAGCGGGGCCACCGCCACCAAAGCCGAAGCCGCAGCGGCGATGACGAAAAACAGCAGGCTGGCCCGGTGGATGCTCACGCCGCCCATATTAACACAACCCCGGCGACCCTGGAAAAACAGCCCCCGCGGGACCGCTGAGTCCGGGCCGCCGGAACCGGCACGGTTTTTGCATCTCGGCGACCGTTACGACCTACTGATAACGGTCGGCCTCCGCAAAAACCGTGCCGGTTCCGGCGGGGCGCTCAGTGGGGTGGTCGCGGATCTGGGGGCTGTTTTTCCAGGGTCGCCGGGGAGGGGCTCAGGCGCCGGAGGGTGGAACGCGGAAGCCGGCCCGGCGGTAGTCGTTGAGGCGGCGGCGCAGGGTGGAGATCGACAGTCCGAGGGTGTCGGCGGTTTTGCGGCGGTTACCGTCGAGTCGTTCGAGGACGGTCAGGATGTGTTGGCGCTCGACGGTTTCGAGTGGGGGGATTTCGCCGTCGTTGCCGGGCGGCTCGACGGATGCCGGATGCCCGTCGGCGGGTTGGAGCAGGGAGGCCGGATCGGGCTTTTCGCCGCCGAGAATCAGCGAGCGTTCCAGGACGTTGCGCAGCTCGCGGGTGTTACCGGGCCAGGGGTAGGCGCGCAAGACCTGGAGCTGTTCCGGTGGGAGCTCGCAGGGCCGGCCGGTCAGTCGACGCAGCAGGACCCGGGCCAGGGGTTCGAGATCCTCGGTTCGCTCGCGCAGCGGTGGAACGTGGATCTTGATTACGGCCAGGCGGTAGTAGAGGTCGGCGCGGAAGCGCTGGGCTTCGATCTCGGTCTCGAGGTTGCGGTTGGTGATGGCGATCACCCGGACGTCGACGCTGAGTTCCTCCTCGCCGCCCAGGGGCCGCAGGCGTCCCTCCTCGAGCACGGTCAGCAGTTTTTTTTGCAGCAGCAGGGGCATCTCGCCGATCTCGTCGAGGACCAGGCTGCCGCCGTGGGTCAATTCGAAGACGCCCTTGCGGCGTTTGGTGGCCCCGGTGAAGGCCCCTTTCTCATGGCCGAAGAGCTCGGCCTCCATCAGCGATTCCGGCACGGCGGCGCAGTTGACGGTCAGGTAGCTTTCCTCGTCGCTGCGTTTGTGGATGGCCCGGGCGACGACGGCTTTGCCGACGCCGGTCTCGCCGGTGATCAGAACGGGTGAGCGCGAGGCGGCCGCCAGTTCGACCAGGCGGCGGATGCGGTTGGCCTGGGGTGAGACACCGGTCAACTCATCGGCTCGTCCGCTCTTCTGGCGCTCGTAGCGCGACAGGAGTTCCCGTCGTTCCAGGCGGTGGGTCTCGAAGGCGTTGCGGACGGTCAGATAGAACTGGTCCAGGTCGAGGGGTTTAGGCAGGTACTCGTAGGCCCCGGCTTTGACGGCCTCGACGGCGCGCGAGTAGGAGCCGAAGGCTGTGGCGAAGATGACCTTGACCTCGGGAGCCAGCTCGTGCAGGCGGCGGCAGACCTCGAGGCCGGTCATGTTGGGCAGATTCTGATCGAGCAGCACCACCGGGGCGTGCCAGCGGCGGTACTCGGCCAGGCCGTCCTCGCCGTCGAGGGCGTAGCGCGCCTGGTAGCCCCGGCCGGTCAGGCCGTCGCAGATAGAGGCGCAGAACGCCCGGTCGTCATCGATCACCAGGATGCGTCGCTCGTTCATGATCGCCCGTGCGGATACGCCGCCGGCGGCTTTGTCGCCGAAGATCTCTGGTGGGGTGCAGTCATACCGTCGCGTAAAGGTTGCAAGAAGTGTGCCAACGTAGGGGGGTTGGATTGGGTTGGCTTCGTAGCGGGAGAATTCCAGGCGTGGTGAATATGGGGGATTATAGACGAGCCTGCCGCGGTGGACAAGGCGTTAGTGGTGATCAGGAATGGTAGAAGGGCAGGCGGAAGGTCACCCGGGTGCCCTCGCCCTCGACGGATTCCAGGGAGACCAGGCCGCCCATCTGCTGGATCAGCTTCTCGACGATGGAGAGCCCCAGACCGCTGCCCTCGGGTTTGGTGGTATAGAGGGGGGTCATGACGTGGGGCAGGTCCTTGGCGGCGATGCCGAGGCCGTTGTCGGTGACGCTGATAATGACCCAGTCCTTGGAGGTGCGGTTGATGATCTCGATGATGCCCTGCTCGCGATCCCGGGCGGCGTTGATGGCGTTGTCGACCACGTTCAACAGCACGCGCACCAGGGCGTCGCGGTCGGCCTGGACCAGGGCGTGAGGGGCCTGGCACTTCATCCGCAGCTCGACGCCGTGGTTCTTGGCGTTATCGACCAGCAAGCCGCTCTTCTCGCGCAGGAAGCGATCGATCTGGATCAGCTCGAGGTGGAGTTCGTCGAATTTCTGGTACTCCTTCATCGTCATCAACAGCCGCTCGGCGACCTTGAAGGTGTCGAAGATGCGCTGGAAGTAGCGGCGGCGCTTGTCCTCGGAGAAGCTGTCGAAGTTGGAGCGCAGGACGCTGATGGTGGTCTTGAGGGTGTTGAGGGCGTTGCCGATCTCGTGGCGGATCGAGGAGAAGATCTGTTCGACCTGCTCGACCATCAGCTGTCGCTGGGCGGCCTCCTGGGACTCGAGGCGGTCGGTGATGTCGCGCATGACCTCGATGACGCCGATCAGTTCCTCACCGTCCATCACCGGGAAGGCGACGATCTCCAGGCGGCGGTCGCCCTCGCGGCGGTTGCCGTGCTGGGCCAGGCCGGTCTCCAGGGCCTCCGTAATCACGCAGATATCGCAGTCGCCGGCGCCGTCCCAGAGTTCGTGGACGTTCTTGCCGCGCAGTTCCTCCATCGGCGTGCCCAGCCAGTGCTCGACGGTACGGTTGGTCCAGACGACCTTCATCGCGGTATCGACGAAGACGACGCGGTCGGTCAGTGAGTTGAGCACGGCCTCGAACTGGGCGCTCAACACCCGGTAGCGTTCCCGGGTGCGCTTGAGCTCGGTGATGTCCCGGGCCACGTGGACGGCGCCGATCATCTGGCCGTCCTCGTCGGTGAGCGGGCTGACGCTGATCAGGTAATCCTCGTTGCCGATTTTCTCCTCGCCCAGGCGTTCCTCGCCGGCGGCCAGCATCCTGACGTGGGGACATTCCTTGACGGGTTGTTGAGTATCGTGGAACAGACGGTAACAGTGCTGGCCGACGACCTCGACGGGGCTGAGCTGGAAGCGCTCCGCCGTGGCCCGGTTGGCGCGGGTGATGCGGAAGGCGTCGTCCAGGATGGTGATCAGGTCGGGAACGCTGTCGAAGGTGCGCTCCCACTCGCGCTTGGAGCGCAGAATGGCTTCCTGGTTCAGTTTCTGTTCGGTGATGTCCGTGGTGACGACGTAGCGGTCGCCGGGTCGGTGGGTGTTCTCGTAGGAATAGCGGTTCTGGACGCAACGGCGGTCGCCCTCGGCGGTGTTGATCCAGAACTCCAGCTTCTCCGGCGGTTGGCCCTCGCGGGCGGTCTGCTGGGCCTCCTTGAGCCGCTCCCGCTCTTGGGGTTCGGCGATTTCAAAGATCCCGCCACTCTCCAGTTTCTCCGCCGGCCAGCCGAAGATCTCCTCGACGCGGCGGTTGGTGTAGACCACCTCGTCGCCCTCGATGATCGTCAACCCGTCCTGGATGCTGTCGGCCATGCGGTGGAAGCGCTCCTCGCTGGCGGCCAGGGCCTGTTCGGCCCAGCGCCGGCGGATGAGGAAGGAGGCCTGCTTGAAGATGGCCTCGCTGGCGAAACGGTTGGGCGGTTCGCCAGCGCCGGTGTAGAGCAGCACCAGTCCACCGAAGGGACGGTCGCCCAGGGTGAAGCCCATGGCGTAGACGCTTTCCACGGCCAACAGGCTTTCCACCCGTCGGGTCAGGCCCCGGGGGAATTTGCCGGCGCCGATGGTGTACAGCCCCTCCGCCATCCGGGCCAGGTGTCCGGTGGTGTAGAGCTCGCGCTCTTGGGGATTCATCTCCTCGGGGCGGAAGCCCAGCTTGCGCGGGTCGTTGCCCAGGATGTTGACGACCTTGCCGATCAGGCCGTGGAAGCCGTAGTGGCGGCGGATGTAGATCTCCTCACCAACGGCGTCGGCCAGGGTCAGCAGCAGGTAGCTTTCGGGGTAGAGGGTGCTGAGTTTGTCGCCCAGGATGTCGAGGATGGTTTCGACGTCGGCGGCCCGGCTGAGTTCGACGGCGGTCTCGTTGATCAGTTGCAGCTCGTCGATGTAGCTGCGGGTCTGCTCCTCGGCCAGCCGACGGACGGTGACGTCGTGGAAGCTGGCCACGGCGCCGTAGAGTTTGCCCAGGGTGTCGCGTAGCGGCGCGGCGCTGACCGACAGCCACTTCGTTTCGCCGCTTTCGGCGACGATGCCGTGTTCCAGGTTCTTGACCCGGCGCTCCTCGCGCAGCGCCACGGCCAGGGGCAGCTCCTCGGGATCGTGGGGCTGGCCGTCACCGTCGACCTGGTTCCAGCTCCGGCTCTGGTAGAAGTGGCCGAGGATCGCGTCCTGTTTGAGTTCGAGGATCTCCTCGGCGGCCTGGTTGGCGTAGACGATCTCGCCGGAGTCGTCGACCATCACCACGCCCTCGGCCAGGGTCTGCAGCATCTGGTCGAGTTTGGCTTCCTGCTCGGTCAAGGCGAGCTCGAAACGCTTGCGCTGCAGGGCCAGGGCGTAGAACTCGGCCAGGCGGCCGATGACCTCCAGGTCGGCCTCGCCGTACTCGTGGTCGGCGTTGGCCAGGGCGATCTGGCCCAGCAGCTCGTCGCCCACCTGGACCGGGTAGGCCAGGAAGCGCTCGACGGGTACATGGCCTTGCGGTGGGCCGCCGCCCGAGGCCGGATGCTTCTCCGGGGTGTTGGTGTAGAAGGGTTTGCGCTCGTTGAGGGCGTGGCCCCAGAGACCCTGGTACTCGCCGTCGGGCCCCGGCGGGAAGGCGAAGGCCCGCCGCTCGAGGTCCAGATCGCAGTCCGGCATCATCTCGGTCAGGGTATGGCTGAGCATGATGCCGGTCTCGGGCTCGATCTCCGAGACGTAGCCGTGGCTGGAACCCGTCAGTTCGAGGGCCTTGTCGAGGACGGCGGTGGTGATCTCCTTGATGCCGATCTCCGGTGAGGTCAGCGGTGAGTAGAGCTCGGACAGCCCCCGGGTAATCTCCAGCTCCCGGTTGAGGGCCTCCAGGGTGCGCTGCTGCTCGGTGATGTCGTGGTGCACGCCGATGTAGCGCAACGGACGTCCCTCGTCGTCGCAGACCGCCCGGGAGATGGAGCGCCAGATGCGCACCTCGCCGTCGGGGCGGATGATGCGGAACTGCATCGGCCAGGCCGCGCCACGCTCGGCCATCTCGGCGACCTCGGCGGCCACGCGTTCGCGGTCGGCGGGATGGATGATCCGCTGGGAGACCACGCTGAGGTTGGCGGCGAAGTCGTCGGGATCCAGGCCGGCCAGGTGGTACATGTTGCGCGACCATTGGAGCTCGTCGGTGGTCACGTCCCACATGTAGCTCCCCAGGGAGCCGATCTCCTGGGCCTCGTTGAGCAGGCGCTCGGATTCACGCAGCGCATCCTCGGCCCGGCTGCGCTCCAGCTCCGTGGAGACGCGTATGGCGAAGATGCGCAGGATCGAGGCGTAGAACTCGGGTCGCTCCATCGGCTCCTCGTCCATGACCACCATCAGGCCCAGACCGCGGCCCTCGGAGTCGTAGAGCGGGGCGCCGATGTAGCTCTCCACGTTCATCTTGACCAGGTCATCGTCCTCGGGGAACAACCGGCTGACGCCCTCGGGGTAGACGCAGAGGGTGTTGTCACGGATGACGTGGGAGCAGGGGGTGCCCTCGAGCTGGTAGTCGAAGTTCTCGCCGATCTCGCCGTGGTTGCTGAAGGCCCGGGTCTGGATGAACTCGCCCTTCTCGCGCTCCTCCAGCAGACCGATGAAGACGTAGGCCACGCCGAGGGCCTCGGCCAGATAGCCGACCAGGGTGTTGAAGAACTCGGTCCCCGTGGCGCCGGAGACCCCCTCGGCGGTGTTGCGGATGATCACCTGGGCCCGCTTGCGTTCGGTGATGTCGATCAGGCTGACGAAGTCGGCGGGGCGGCCCAGGTAGTTGATGGTCTTGGAGTACTGGTCGATCCAGCGCAGCTCGCCGGCGGTATGGTGGATCCGGTAGGTGCTGTGGAGTTTGACGTCGGTGTCGCCGGCCTGCTTGCGCCGCAGCTGCTCCTCCATCCAGGGCCGGTCGTCGGGATGGATCAGCTCGGCCAGGCGTTCCGCCGGCGCCCCGGACAGCTCGCCCTGCTCCAGGCCGACGATGCCCGCCAGGGATTCGTTGACATAGACGAGAACGTCGTCCTGGATGATGGCCACACCGAGGAGGGACTGCTCGGATATGGTGCGGAATTTCTGCTCGCTCTCGGCCAGCACCGCGGTCACCCGACGCCGCTCGAAGTAGGAGCTGATCATCTCCGCCGCCGTGCGCAGCAGTTGGATGTCGTCGTCCTCCCAACGCCGAGGCAGCACGCAGTCGTCGAAGCCGACGAAGCCCCACCAGCCGCCGCCGACGAACAACGGCAGCACCAGGATCGATTTGATCTCCTGGGTCTGGAGGATCAGCTTCTCGCTCGCCGGGAAATCCTCCACCAACCCACGCACCACGTCGCCGCGGCTCAGGGTGTCGCGCCAGCGGGTGAAGCCGTCGGCGTAGGCCAGCTTCTTCAGCTCGGGGTTGCCCAGTTGGGGCTCGATCCCCGCAGCGCAGACCTCGTAGCGCTGACTCATGCAGAGGCCGACCTCGTCGTCGCTGACGTTCTCGAAGACGTAGACCCGGCCGACGTCGCAGGCCCGCAGCAACGGCGCCAGCGCCGTGCGCAGGGCGTCGGCGGGGTCGTCCTCGCTCAGCAGGGCCCGGGAGCAGCGAGCCAGGGCGCGCTCGTACTTGTAACGCTGCTCGAGGGCCCGTTCGGCTTCCACCCGCTCGGTGATGTCGACGGCGAAGCTCAGCAGGCGCTTCTCGGACAGGCGCACCGCCGAGACCTTCCACCAGTGGCGGCCGTCGTCCTTGTCTGTGACGGCCAGGACCTGCTCGCCGCGGCCCTCGCGCCTGACCCGCTCATACAGCTCGCGGCCGGCGAGCTCGCTTTCCTCGGCCAGCATCTCGCCGACGTTCATCGTCAGCAGTTCCTGCTCGTTGTAGCCGGTCATCCGCCGGGCGGCGCGGTTGACCCGCAGATAGCGCCCCTCGGCGTTGGAGATGAAGACGGCCTCCGGGGCCTCGTCGATGTAGCGACGGTAGCGCTCCTCGCTCTGCTGCAGGGCGTTGAGGGCCCGGGTTTCGGCGGTGACGTCGCGCCCCACGCCGACGATGCCGGTCATCTCGCCGGCGGCGTCGCGCAGCGGTGCGAGGGTGGTCTTGAAGTAGAGAAGCTCGCCGTTGATTGCGTTGTGCCACTCGTAGTCCGCCCGCGGGGCGCCGGCCAGGATCAACTCGACGGCCTCCTCGTGGACCCGGGCCTGCTCCGGCGGCATGATCTCAGTGGCCCGCTTGCCCAGGAACATCTCTTCGCTGAGGCCGTACTGCTGGACCCAGTTGCCGTAGAGGCCGATGTGGCGACCCTCGATGTCCAGGGTGAAGATGATGTCGCTCATCGAGCCCACCAGGGAGCGGAAGCGGGCCTCGCTGGCCGCCAGTTTCTCCCGGGCCACACTCTCGACGGTGATGTCGCGGCCGACCTCGACGGCGCCGATGACCTCGCCGTTCTCGTCGGTGACCGGGTAGCCGCGCAACTCCCAGCGGCGGCCGTCCGGGGTTTGTACTTCGGCGCTGCGGGGTTCGCCCTGCTCCAGGGCCTCCTTGACCGGGCAGCCCGGACAGGCGTCCTCCCGGCCGTGCCAGATTTCGTAGCAGTGCCGGCCGAGGAGCTCGCCGATCGATTGGCCGACGGATTCCGCCGAGGCCCGGTTGCACCACTGGACGGTCAGGGTCTCGTCGTAGTAGGCCACCATCTCGTTCATCGAGGCCAGGATGGCCGTCTTCTCGCGCTCGGAGCGCAGCAGGGCCCGCTCGGCCCGCCGCCGGGCGGTGATGTCGGTGAGGAAGTTGAGCGTCGCCGGCAGCCCCTCCCAGTCGATGGCCACGGCCCGGAGCTCCAGGCTGCGCACCTCGCCTGTCTTGGTGACGATGCGGAAGGTCGACTCGAAGGTCGAACCGGTATCGTTCTCCAGTCCCCGCCGCTGGTCGGCGGCCACCCGCTCCCGGTCTTCGGGGTGAACGAAAGCGAGGAAGGACATCGAAGTCAGCTCGTCCCGGGAATAGCCGGTCAGCACGACGGTGCGGGGATTGACGAAGACCAGCCGGTCCTCGCGGGCCACGACGACGGCCTCGTTGGCGTTGTCGACGAGGGTGCGGTACTCGCGCTCGCTCTTCTCCAGGGCCCGCTCGTAGGCCAGGCGCTCGCTGATGTCCCGGGCGGTGGAGAGGACGGTCTTGCGCCCCTGGAGCTCGATGAGCTGGGCGTTGATCTCCACGGGGATGAGCCGGCCGTCCCGGGTGACGTGCTCACCCTCGAACAGGACGCTGCCTTCGGTGAACAGGCGCTCCATGATCTTTGGGGCCCGCTCGCTCCCGGCCGGGGAATCGATCTCGGCCAGACTCAGGCCCAGGAGCTCCTCCCGGCTGTAGCCCAGCCGCTCGCAGGCCACGTCGTTGACGTCGGTCATGTTGCCCGGGCGGCCGTCGTCGTCGACGTGAAAGACGTAGACGGCGTCCTGGTTGCTGTTGAACAGCTTGCGGTAGCGTTCCCGCGAATGGGCGACGGCGCGCTCCATCCAGTCGCGCTGCAGGGCCTGACCGATGATCCCGGCGGCCGAGCGCAGGGCCTCGATCTCGGCGCTGCTCCAGCGCCGGCGCTCGGTGCAGTCGTCGAAGCCGATGAAGCCCCACCAGTCCTCGCCGACGTAGACCGGTACCACCACGATCGAGCGGATGTCCTGGGCGGCGAGGAACTCGGCCTCGGTGGCCGGCAGCTCGTCGACGGGGCCGTAGACGGCCTCGCCGCGCTCCATCAGCTCGATCCAGCGCCCGAAGCCCACGGCGCGGTAGTCGAAATCCTGCAGCTCCGGGTTGTCGAGCTGAGCCTCGACGTCCGGGGTCGTCCACTCGTGGCGCTGGGTGCTGAGCTGGCGGCCCTCGAAGGAGGTGTGATTCTCGAACAGGTAACAGCGGTTGATCCCGGCGGCCTCGCCCAGTACGGCCAGCACCTCATCGAGATCGCGCTCCAGGTTGCCGGGTTGCAGCAGCACCTCGGCGGTGTGCGAAACGGCGGCCTGGATGCGCTCGCTCATCACCAGCTCGCGCCGGCGCAGCTTGGAATCGGTGATGTCGCTGAGCAGCAGGTAGGAGTGCTCCTCCTCGGCGGCGGACCTGGGGTAGCTGCGTTGGCGAACCCAGCGCACCTCGCCGTCGGCGCGGCGCAGGCGGTACTCGATGTCCAGGGTCGCGCCGCCGCCCTGGCGGCGCAGCTCGATGATCCGGCGCAGTTCATCGGTGACCCGGGGCCGGTCCTCCTCGTGGACGAACTCGCCGACGATCGCCGCCAGGTCCTTGCCGAGGAAGTATTCGGTCTCTCGACCGCAGAGCTCACCGACGGCGGGGTTGAGGTAGACGACCCGGTGGCGGCGGCGGTCGTAGATCAGCAGGCCCTCGCGCAGATTGTCGGCCAGGGAGTGGAAGTACTGCTCCGAATCCAACACGGCCCGTTCTTCGGCCTTGCGGCGGCTGATGTCGACGAAGGTGCAGTGGGTGCGGCGCGGTACGCCGTCCTTGTCGCGCTCCAGCCGGCCGTCGTAGCTGACGGTCAGCGTCGAGCCGTCCCTGCGCCGCAGCTCGTACTCGATGTCGTGGACCTCGCCGAGTTCGAGGAAACGGGCGAAGTTCTCGGCGAAGCGCTCGGCGTCGGCGGGCGGGAGGAAGTCGGCGAAGGAGCGCCCGACGACCTCTTCGGCGCTGTAGCCCAGGGTCCGCCGCCAGATCTCGTTGACCACCAGCACGCGGCCCCGGGGGTCCAGGGATTGGTAGGCCACCGGGGTGTTGACGTAGAAGTTGCGCAGGCAGTTGCCGGCCTCGTCGAGGCTGCGCCGGAGTTCGAGCTGCCCCAGATGCTGGGAGAGCAGGCCGCCGAAGGCCTCCAGGCAGGCCCGTTCGCCGTTGTCGCGCCGTTTGATCCGGCCCAGGTCCTCGGTCAACAGCACTCCCCACAGCCGCCGGCCGTTCCCGTTCGTGCCGCCGGTGACGTGGGCGCTGTAATCGACGAGGGGTACGAAGAGGGGGCAGAGGGCGATCGATTGCGCCCCCCGGCGGGCGAATAGTTTGCGCGGCGCCCGGGCGAGTTCGTCGACGACGGCGTGCAGGGCTTCGCCGCCGCGCAGGCGCTCGTGCCATTTACGCAGCCCCAGCAGCTCCAGGGGCAGTTCCCGCTCCAGGGAGTGGTCGGCGAAGGCCGCCGCGCTCCACGCGGCCTCCAGGGCCGCCCTGGCCGGTTCAGCGGTGACGGGGCAGCGGTAGACGCTGAGCCGATCCAGTCCGGCGCCTTCGCCGAAAACCCCCAGCAGCTCCGTCAGCTCGCCCGTCGGCGCCGCGGTGTTCAGGCGGCGCATCACCCGGCGCAGGGCCGCGGCGGGATCGGGTTGATCGGTCGCCGGCTCCTTGAGGGAGATGTCGATATAGCTGAAGCGACCGTCCTCGTCGGTGCCGGCGATGCCGGAGAGCAGCAGCTCCCGGGTCGCGCCCTCCGGGGTGCGGAAGGTCTCGCGCCGGTTGCTGAGCGTGCCGCAGCGGCGCAGCTCGGCCAGCAGCTCACCGAGGCGCTCCGGCTGTTGGAAGAGGGCGGCGAAATCCCGGGGGGCCTGTTCGGTGTCGGCGGGCAGCTCCAGCAGGCGGCCGAGGTAGGGGTTGACCGAGATCAAGCGGCCGTCGGCGTCGAGGCGGGCCAGCCCCAAACGGATCGGTTGGGCCGGCGTCAGCAGGTCGTCGAGGAAACGCCCCAGCTCGTGGGCGTCCTGGAGGGGCGGCAGGGTCTCGGCGCCGATGTCCGGGACGTCGTCCCGGGCCGGGCCGGTGAAGAGTACACTGTCGGCCGGCTCGGCGGATTGCTCGCCGAGCAGCTCGACGGTCCGCCGGTCGGCGGGATCGACGATGATCAGGCGCCGGTGCTGGCTGGGCGAAAGCTCGGCGATCTCGGTGACCTGGAGCCGTCGCCAGCGATAGCCCGTGGTGCGGAGCCAGTCGCTGAGTCGGTCGAGGCTCTCGGACGATTCGCCGAGGAGCAGAATCTCTACCGGCATGACTCCTCCTGAAGGGATATCGAGCGATATCTAGTTATCAATAAAGGATATGGTTAATCGCTGATGGATTCAATAGGTCTCGTCACCTCCGCAGAAATCAAGACGGCGTTGCAGCTTCGTCGGAGAGCGGCTCGGGGTCATTGGGGGCGTTTGAGGGTGAAGCACCTGCTGTAACGGGTTTCCAGCTCGCTGAAGCGCAGACGGTCGAAGATGTAGCCCCGCTTGCTCTCCAGGGCCTCGGTGATCACCGAGCGGCCGAAGGCCTTGCGCAAAAAGACGTAGCGCGAGGAATAGAACATGGCGTCGAAGTCCGGATTGTAGTGCATCGAGAAGGGCATGTCGCGTTTGAGCACCAGTAGTTGTCCCGGGCGTCGGCGGTCCAGGGAGACCGTGGTCATCTTGCCCACCAGGCGCCGCGCCCGGCCGCGGACGGCCTGGTGGTAGGCGCCTCCGCGGGCGTGGGGCGGGATGGTCTCCAGCAGGGCGAAGATGGCCTCGGAGTCGACCTCGCCCAGCCGGGGCAGCTTGTAGTCGCCGAAGAGCTGATCGTCGTTGTCGATGTTACCGTTGTGGATGCCGATGATGTTGGGCGTCAGCAGGGGGTGGTTGTTGCGCGAGTTGCCGACCTTGCCCTTGGTCGGTCGGCGGGTGTGTCCCAGCAGACAGACGGTGCCGTTGTCGAAGGCCCGGCGGGCGTGGCGGCGGTAGTCGGCGGTCTCGACGAACTCGTGGGCCGGCAGGGGCAGCTTCCAGACCCGCCGGGAGCCGTCCTCCTGAACGACGCCGACGCCGGTGGCCTCGCGGCCCCGCTCCTCGTTCTGGATCAGGGCCTCGGTGAAGATGTCCCAGATGCGATCCAGTTCCCAGGGATCGCGCTCTTTGGGCGCCAGCAGAACACTGATCAGGCCGCACATATCAGCGTAGGAAGATGTAGCCGCCCGACTCCTCGTCCCAGCGCGGTTTGCGGCGCTGGAGGCGCTCCAGGCGGAGCTCGAGGTCGCTGCGGGGCAGCCAGAGGGTGTCGGCGGCCCGGTTAAGCCAGCGCTCGCGGTCGGGCTGGCCCTTGATTTCACCGAGCTCGATGATCTTGATCAGGCGGCGGTCGATGGAATCCAGCCGCTTGGCGGACTCGCCGGCCACCTCGTCGGAGAGCAGACCCTCGATCTGTTCCCAGTCCATCCCGTCGGCCCGCATCAGCGACAGCGGCCGTCGGGCCAGATAGCGCAGCACCCGGAAGGCCGGGTTCTCGAAGCGGGCGAAGGCGGGCTTGAGGAAATCCAGCATCCCCAGGCAGCCCTCGCCGAGTTCCCCCAATTCAGCCTCGCCCAACGACGAGGTGTCGCTGGTGGCCAGATCGCCGTCGTTGTTGGAGAGCCGGTCGAGGAGTTCGATCTTGCGCTGCCACTCCCGCAGCTTGCCCACGTGGATCAGTCCGTATTTGGCGCACTCCACCGAGCGCAGCAGCAGAGCCAGGAAGAGGAAAGTCTTGGCCACGATCGAGGTCGGCGACAGGTCGCAGTCGGCGAAGCGGAACTCGACCTGGAGCTTACCGACGGTGCCGTCCTCTTCGAAGCGCACGTGCTCCAGGTTCATGAAGTTCTGATGCTCGGGCACCCGCTTGCTCTCCCGCAGGATACGCTGGATCTCGCGCATCGACTGGGCCAGCGGGGTGTGGTGGATGATCTCGAGGTGGGAGTTGTGCTGGCGCCGCCGGCACAGGCCCTCTCGGCTCTTGCCCGCCGAGAAGATGAACTTGAGGTACGGGATGTAGCGCCGCACCAGGTTCCAGAGGTTGGCCAGCACGATCTCGGGAAAGCTCTGGGCGCTCCAGATGGTCAGCAGGTGGAAGTGCAGCCCGCAGGTCGGCCGCGCCCGGATGCCCAGGGGCAGCAGCTTGTCCATGATGCCCGTGTACTGGTTGAGCAGGCTGTCGTAGTAGGGGTAGCGGCCGATGATCCTGACCTCTACCCCGCAGTGCTCCTTGGTGACGTCGAGGACGCCGTTCTCCCCCAGCAGGGCCAGGCTGTGCGAGGGTTTGAGCAGGCCGGCCACCAGGGGTTGGAAGTCGCGGCGGCGGACGCCGCGGGGCATGGCGAATTCGAGCTCCGTGCCGATCTTGGCGGTGCGGAAGAGCAGGTCCTTGTAATACAGGGCTCGCTCTTCGTCGAGGGTGTCGGGTCGGCGGAAGAAGATCGGTTCGGCCAAGGCTCTCCCTCGGGGTGTGAAAGTGGTGGCCGGCTGCTGTTCGTCTCGTCGGGGGTGGGCGTCGCTAGTCGCCGTTGTTGAGGAAGTCCACCTGGCCCGTGGCCAGGTTGTAGAATGCGCCGATCACGCTGAAGCGTCCCTCCTTGTGCAGCTTGTGCAGGATGGCGCTGCGGCGGGTGGCGTAGAAGGCGCTGTGCTTGACGTTCCACATCGCGGCGGCGTCGATCCAGTTATTGACGTTGTCGTCGCCGGGTCGGGTGGCGATCACGGCGGGCAGCAGCTTATGGATGATCGAATCCACGGAGGGCGATTCGCTGGAACCGGGGCTGCGGTAGGCCGCCACGGCGGCACCCAGGGCGCCGCAGTTGGTGTGCCCCAGTACGACGAGCAGGGGGCAGCCGGTGTGGGCGGCGGCGTATTCGATCGAGCCCAGGGTTACCGAATCGAGCAGGTTGCCGGCGTTGCGGCAGACAAAGAGGTCGCCCAGGCCGGCGTCGAAGATGTGTTCCGGCGGCACGCGGCTGTCGGCGCAGGTCAGGATGGTGGCGTAGGGACTCTGGCCCTGGGTCAGTTCGACCAGGCGCTCGGGACCCGTGCCCGAGCCGTAGCGGCGCTCGCCGGACAGGCTGCGTGCGTGGCCTTCCTTGAGCTTGAACAGGGCCTCGCCGGGACTAAGAGCAGTGGTGGTCATTGGTCACCTCCCTTCGGGTGGGGTTTAAAGGGGTCGGTTGGGTCCGCAGCGGGGGCGGTTGCCTCCCCGGGAGGTAAAGAGATGGGGGATGGCGGACCCGACCGATGGCGGAGCGCCCGCAGGCGCTCCGGAGCCGTACTCTAGGGAGCTAGAAGGTGAAGGTCAGCTCGGAGCCGCGGGCGTCGTCGCGGGCAGCGATCTTGACGTGGGGGTTCTTGCCCAGGTTCTTGCGCATCGCGGCGGCCATGACGTTCATGATCGGACAGGTGAAGGGATGCTCGACACCGGCCTTCTTCATGGCCTTGGAGAGGTTGTAGCCGTGGCAGCCGTCGACGTGGACCACGGCGTGGCCGTCGTCCTCCTCGGCGATCTCGATCTTGTCGGCGAAGCCGAACTCGTCGACGAACAGGCGGCCGACCTCGATGAGTTCCTCGTGGACGTTCTCGCCGCCGATCTCCAGGCCCATCTCCTTCTGCATGATCCCGAGCAGGTCGTCGCCCACGGTGTGCATCACGGCGTAGGACGACTCGCCGAACAGATCGTACAGACCCTTGGCCAGGCCCTCGATCACCAGCTTGTACATCCGCACCAGATTCCGTTTCTTTTGTTCTTCGGTAGCCACTTTCCGCTCCTTCCGTCGTTGGAGTGGTCGTTGCGCCCCGGCGGTGCCGGGCGTTGTTATCAGCTATCAATACTGCGCTTAGAGAACCTCGGCCAGTTTCTCGGCGGTCTTCTTGGCCACCATGCGCACGTTGCCCAGCACGGCGTCCTTGCTGACGGCTAAGCCGAGGTAGAAGTTGGTGTCGCCGATGAAGCGGCTCAAGACCCAGCCGCCGCCATGTTCGACCAGGTTCTCCTCCAGATCGGGCAGTTTGATCTCGGCCAAACTCTTGCGGACCAGGCTCATCACCAGGGCGAACTTGACCCCGTAGTTTTCCTGGGCTTCGGCGCTGATGTCGCCGGATTTGACCTGGGCGATGTGAATCCCGTCCATGCCGACGACGCCCATTGCCACCATGCCGTCGATGTCCTTGCCGGCGGCTTCGAGGATCTGTTGGGCTTGGGTAGGCATCTGTTCCTCCTTTGGCTTGACTTGCTGCGGATGATCACTATTTGTCGGCGTCCTTGTTCCGTTTACGCAACTGCTCCATCTCCTCCATGGCCTTACGCAGTTCCTCCTCGGCCAGGGCCTCGATGTCGATCGCGGTGCGCTTGCCGTTCTCGGACACCTGCTTCAGTTCTTTCTCGTCCGTCTTCTCCGGGGCGGTTTTTTCTGTGTCTTCGGCTTTGGTGCCGCTATCATCAGCGGCTGCATCCTCGTCGTCGGTGCTGGATGGCGCTTCATCAAGGCCTTCGATTGCCAGGTCGTCGATTTGCAGGGCCTCTTCCAGGCTCTCGGCCTTGAGGACGGATTCGGGCTTGGGCTTGTCCTTGTTGGCCTCGTCGGCCAGCCGGGCGGCCTCCATCTGCAGCTCCATCATCGGTCGCTTAATCTTGCGCTTGAAAACGGGACGCTGCTTGCGGACGGTTATCTGGCAGTCCTGCCAGGCCAGGATGGTCAGCGCCGCCTCCAGGGGCTCCTTGTCACCCAGCTCGGCGTCGAAGAGCTTGCCCTTGGCGAAGCGCAGGATGCCGGTTTCGCCCCAGATCGAGCTGTGAACGTCGATCCGGCAGGTCTTCTGCTCCATCTCGACCATCTGCAGAAAACTCGCCAGGCTGATGCCTTTGAGCTGGCCCTCGCGGCCGGCGGTCTCGGCGGCCTTGACGATCAGCTTGTGCAACTGGTCGATGTCGATGGGTTTCTCGATATAGGCGATTGAATATTCGTCGAAGGCCCGTTCGATCTCCGGCGTACCATAGGCCGTCATCACGATGCAGGGGATATCGGGGTAGTCCTTGACGACGCGGGCGATCAGCTCGAAGCCGTCGAACTTGGGCATTTTCAAATCGGTGACTAGAACGTCGATCGCTTTGTCGCCGAGGATATCCAGCGCCTGGCGTCCGTTGTTGGCGGACTCATAGGTAGTGTCCTCGGTGTACTGCTCCATACCGTCGATGAGGCTCTCCAGGAATGCTTTGTCATCATCGACGATCAAGACTCTTGTCATAGGGGTCACCTCCCGCAGTCATTAACTGCAAGAACCGTGCCAAAAAGAACCTGCAATTTAAAACCGCTCACAGAGCGGTTATAGACTAAGCCATAAATCCATAAGGCCAGCAACTGTTCATTGTGAGCGGGTATAGTTAAGGCCCCGTTCATAATGAACGGGGTCGGGATGCGTGATCAACGCCTTGGGATCGCTGATCACGGTCCGGGGATTCCGCGGCTAATCGTCGTCGGGATATAGCTCCTCGTAAACCGCCCCCAGCTTGGCGCTGGTCTTGCGGGCCACCAGGCGCAGGTTGCCCAGCATCAGCTCATCGTTGACCTCGAAGAGTACGCTCAGTTTCGTCTGCTCGATTCGCCGGGCCAGGAAGCGTCCGCCGCGGTAGGAAACCAGGTTCTCCAGCAGGGGCTCGGTACCCAGGTGGCGCAGGCTGTTCCGAATCAGGCCCATGATCAGGGCGAAGCGCGTGCTGCGTACGTCGGGCTGCGATGAAGGAGCGGGCTCCGGATAGGTGGACAGGGTGACGCCGTCGTGGCCGACGACGACGATCCGCTGCAGGGAGTCGAGCTCCTCGGCGGCCTCGGCCAGGAAACCCCGGGCGATGCTGTTGGCCTCGCCACGGGCCTTCAGCCGGCGCCGATGACGGTAACGCCGGTGATGATTATGGCGGATGCGCCGCAGGGCGCTGCCGTGTTGCTGGTTGAGCAGTTCGATGAATTCGTCGTCACCGGCGGCGGCGCCGCGGTCGACTAACTCGGTACGCCGGCGGTCGAGGACGCGGCCGCCGGAAAAGATCAGGGTCTGGATGATCGAGTTATCGCCCAGCAGGCGTGTTTCGGTTTGAACGTGGTAAACGGCGTCGTCGAGGTTGAGCTTGTCGTTGCGGAAGTGCAGTTGGTCCAACATGATCTGCGTCCTCCAACCCACAGAATACTGGTGACTTGCCGGTTCACCTTCATGCGTTTATTATAATATACCACTTCGGTCGGTTTTTCAACCGCCAACCATGTGTTGACCCGTCAACCCGTCAGGTCCCGGACTGATTGTCGAGTGCTATAATACCGCTGTCCCTGCGACCTCCAATCGATGATGGAATTGGCCTGCGGCAACAGAACCTTTGCTATCCCACCATGGACGGCCGGGGAGCTCGTCGAGGCCCCGGGCGTTCCGGCCGTCGACGTCGCCGCGGCGGTCGGCGAGGCCCTGGAGTCACCCCGCGCCGGTCCGCCTCTGCGCGAATCGGCCTCCGGCAAGGCCTCAGCCGTCGTCGTCGTTCCCGACCTGACCCGCAGCGCTCATCTGCCGGCATGGTTGGAGGTCCTGCTGGCGGAGCTGGCCGGTGTTCCCCGGGTCTCGATCCTGGTGGCTCTGGGCCTGCACCGTGAGTTGTCCGCCGGCGAACTCGTCGATCTGTTGGGCGGGCGGATCGCCGCCGACTATCCGGTCGAGCAGTCCCAGGCCGACGGCGCGGGTTTCGTCGAGGTCGGGACGACCTCCCGGGGCACACCCCTCGAGATCCACCCGACCCTGGCACGGGCCGAGCTGAGGATCACCGTCGGTGAAATCGACGGCCACTATTTCGCCGGGTTCTCCGGCGGGCGCAAGGCCGTCGTTCCCGGCTGCGCCTCGCGCCGGACCATCCTGGCCAACCACGGGATGGTCTTGGGGACCGACGGGCGGCGCGCTTCCCTCGTCGGGCTGGGCAGGCTGGAGCAGAACCCCCTGGCCGCCGACCTGGCCGAGGCTCAGCGCCGCATCGGCGTCGACTTCGCCTGCAACCTGGTCAACAATCCCGCCGGCGCTCCGGCGGCCGTTTTCTGCGGGGAGGCCGAGGCCAGCTTCGCCGCCGCCGTATCCTGTTATCGCAGAACCCACCGCCCGGAGAGCCTTCGGCGTCGGGGGCTGGTGATCGCCTCCGCCGGAGGACGACCCGCCGACATCGACCTGCGTCAGAGTCACAAGGCCCTGGACAACGCCTGCCGGTTCCTCGAACCCGACGGCACCCTGGTCTTCCTCGCCGAATGCACCGAGGGGACCGGCTCCCTGGAACCTTGGCTGGAGCTGGGGAGCGCCGCGGCCATCCACCGAGAGCTGCTCGCCGACTACGCCGTTGCCGGCCAGACCGCCTGGTCGGTGGCCGAGAAGCTGGAGACCTGCGATATCGTCTGGGTGGGCGAGCTGACGGTGCAGGATTTCGGCGGTCTGCCCGTACGCTGCGCGCCCGAGCTGGAAAGCGCCCTGGCGCTGATCGAGCGGAAGCTCCTGGAGCTGCCCCACTGGATCATCCCCCACGCGCGCAAGCTGCTGCCGCTCGGACAGGTGGTTGGGTAAAGGCCGTGGTCGGCAACGGCTGTCGCAGGGTCTCGTCTCACTGTTATTGGCAATAATGGGAAGGGTGCCCCCGTCCGCCGTTGATAACGAATCCATCCCGCCGGCGATTGGGACGGGAGTGCGGAAGCGCTGTCGCGCCTGGGTTTTCCGCGGGTTGTTTCTCCGGCGTTTCACCGGGCCGTCACGGTTGTTGCGGGCCGCAGACCTCCCGCGGCGGGAGCTCTGCGGGCAACAACCCCGCCGGCCCTCGTTCATTGATGGTTCGTACACCCCGGGCGGTGGGACGGGCGGGCGACCAGGGATGGTCGCC